>JAGWYI010000037.1 GCA_018969455.1 Bacteroidota bacterium
GGATAATTTGGAAAATATGCGGCGCTTTTTTCTTGCGTACTCAATTTCCGAGACGACTTCTCGGAAATTCAACCTCTCCTGGTCGCACTACCTAAAACTCATGCGCATTGCAAACCCCGACGAACGCAGTTTCTACGAATTAGAATGTGCTGCTGGCAACTGGAGTTTAAAAGAATTGCAACGCCAGTTTGATACCGCACTTTATGAACGCCTGGTCCTAAGCCGCGATAAAGAAGGCATCCGGCAACTTGCAGCGCAAGGGCAAATGGTTGAAAAACCCACTGATATATTGAAAGACCCCTACATCCTGGAGTTTTTAGATTTGCCCGAACACCATCAATATTCCGAAGGTGACCTGGAAACAGCGATTATTGATAAGTTAGAACACTTCTTGCTCAAACTCGGCAAGGGGTTTACGTTCGTCGGCAGACAGCAGCGATTAACGTTTGAGGAACAACACTTCAGGGTGGACCTGGTATTTTACAACCGCTTACTCCGTTGTTTTGTACTTATAGACCTGAAAATAGGTAAACTCACCCACCAAGACCTCGGGCAAATGCAGATGTATGTACACTACCACGACCGATTTGTAAAACTGGACGACGAAAACAAAACCATCGGCATTGTGCTCTGCAAAGATAAAAGTCAAACACTGGTGGAAATAACCCTGCCCGAAACCAATGACCAGATATTTGCCAGCCAATACCAAACCGTATTGCCTGATAAACAGGCCTTTATCAATCTTTTAAACGAGGGGATGGGATGACCGTTGAGAAAGGGTAAATACAATATATTCCATACGTGATAATATGCGACCTCTAACGAGTTTGTGCGAGATATTGGGCGGTTCACGTTGATACAAATGTTCGACCGCTGGCGAGGTCCTTGTGTTGGTACGGGCATTCCATCAAACAAACCGCAAATTGCAAATCTGCCGCCTCTTGCGCCACATGCAAATTCCCCCCATTTTTGCACCCGATAAAAACAATTGTCCCAGGCTGTCTATTTTTAAACGGTCTTAATCCTTTAATCCATGCTCGATCAACCATCTTTAGCCATTACGGCCTGGTCGGAAGAAGACCGACCCCGCGAAAAACTCCTGCTCAAGGGGAAAAATGCACTCACCGATGCCGAATTACTGGCCATTTTACTCGGCGCCGGATCCGTCGGCGAAAGCGCAGTGGCCTTAGCCCAGCGTATTTTACAACATACCGACTACAACTTACACGAACTTGGCCGACGTTCCATCCAGGATTTGCAGCGCTTCAAAGGCATCGGGGAGGCAAAAGCCATTACCATTGTGGCCGCACTCGAATTGGGCCGCCGCCGCCAATTGTCGGATTTGCGCGAACGACCCAAAATCAGTTGCAGCCGCGATGCTTACAATGTGATTGCGCCCATTCTGACCGACCTGTACCACGAAGAATTCTGGCTCCTCTTACTCAATAAAGCCAACGAGGTCTTCGCGCGCGAGCGCCTGAGCAGCGGGGGCATGGCGGGCACGGTCGTGGATGTAAAAATGTTGTTCAAAGCCAGCATTGATGGTCGGGCCGCAGCGGTAATTGCCGTGCACAACCACCCTTCCGGCAATTTACAACCGAGTCAGGCCGATATTGATTTGACCAAACGCCTGCGCAAAGCCGGTGAAATCCTCGATTTGCCCCTGCTCGACCACCTCATCGTGTCGGAACGCGGGTATTTCAGCTTTGCAGACGAAGGTCGTTTGGTCTAGTATTTCGATATTCGGAGTTCGGAGTTCGATATTCGGTGTTTAAAATAGCAAACGCCGAATATTGAACGCCGAAATATTAACCCTAATCCTCAATAAGTACCTTCCCTGAACCAAGTTCCAGACCGTCTTGCGTAAGGCGAATCAAGTATACGCCTGCCCGCAACCCATTGCGTTTCAACACAAACGATGCGGCCGGAACCTGTGCGCTGTGTACCAGACTGCCTTTTAAATCGTACACATTCAGCTGAAGCGGCTGGGCATTTTTCATACCTTGTATATGTATAATAGCGCCTTCACTAAACGGATTGGGCATTACCGCAATCTGAACCGTCGGATCCTTGATTTGCCAAACACCCGTTTGCACAAAATTTTCCTGAATCGTGTGCCAGGTACGGTTGGTGATGATTGGTTCGTTGAAATCGAAATAAATAGAGGCTTCGTTGGTGATTTCGCTTCCCAAAGGCAAGTTTGCCCGCGGTTTGATCCGAAACTTGACAAAACCATGCGAGGCGGCTTCGTTTTTGTTCGAGTCAGGCAATTGGATGTCAGAAAACTGGAAGCGCAATACCCCGTTTCCGAACAAATCATAAGTATATCGATGGCTGGCGGGTCCCGGAACAAACGTAGCCGGATCCAGAAGGGAAGACAGGGTATCCACCACCAAAATGTTAAAGGCCGTATCGGTTCCTGTGTTTTGGAAGCGAATGCGGTATTCAATTTCGGCGCCTGGCCGGATGTAGTGTTTGATGTCATACCCAAATGGTATTCCGAGCTTGTCGTTCGGGTCGTAAGAACCCTGGTTGGCCGTGCAATCCAAATCAAACCAGGGATCGGCGTCGCCATCGGGATAAAGCCCCACGATGCCGGTTGTAAAGTTTGGCTGGCTGGTGCAGCCCTCCACGGCTGCCACGGGTTGTGAGTGCACGGGGGCATACGCGACCTGTTGCGCCTGGAAATACCAGGTTGCCCCATTCGCCGGAACCGTAACAACGACCGAATCGCCCGCTGCCAGGAAGTTGATGGCCTGATCCAGCACCATCACATGATCTTCAATTACAATGTATTTTACGCTCTCCGTCAGGTCCTCCAGACCAATATTTTTTAACACAAAATGCAAAGAATCGCCATTGCAATGCGAAGTGACCTGCAAAAGGGCGCCCGACCAATTGGCATTCGGACCTATGCAACTGGAATCGGGATAGATGTGTGCGCTGGAACAATGGGTTTGTCCCAAAATGGCGTTGCAACTTACTTCCACATTCAAATGAATGCTTCCCAATTGGCCCGGATAAAGCGTGTCCAAATTAAAGCGCAAGGTATGTGGGCCCAACAAGGTGTAATTTGCCGATGCATTTAAAGGCGTCAGAAACGTGTCCAATTGAATGACAATGAACGCACTATCGGCCCGCGCACTGCCTTCGTTGGCATAAAAAATGGTATATGCACTTGGAAAACAGCGCCGAAGCAAACTGGTACCGAGCTCGACACGCAAAGCCGGGCATTCGCTGAGCGCTTTCACCAACAGATCGGGCGCTGTAACCGTTTGGCCGGAGGCCGTTACCACCGCTTGCGGACTTTGGGGGCAGGGCGCCCAAAGCGCATTGGGCGGGAAACATTTCAGGGTATAGGCGCCCGGAAGCACCCCTATAACAAAATGCCCGTTGGCATCGGTGGCCCCGTAAAAGGTGTCTTGCCCAATGGCCGCTACCAGCCAGCCCGCCAATCCTGGCTCCAGGTTGTTTTGGCAATTGGCCAGGCTGTCGAAACGCACATACCCCGATATGCTGCCGCATCCGCCGCCGCCCGTTCCAATACCTTGCACCACAAGGGTATCTTGTGCGGTGCATCCATTTGCATCGGTCACGGAAAGGGCATAAACCCCGTCAGAAAAAGGCTGAATCACGGCCGTGTTGGCAGTTGTACTCCAATTGTAAAGATACGGCGCGGTACCCCCCGATGCAATGCCTTGCAATACCGATTCGCCGCAAGCACTTAAGTACAAATGCAAATCAAGGTTAATGGGCGTGTAACCAGCCACCGTAAAAGATTGAACCTGGGAGCAACCACCTGCATCCACTACGGTCAAATGATAGGTGCCAGGCGGGGTAACCGTGATTTTTTTCTGGGCCGACGTAAACCCATTGGGGCCGGCCCATTGGTAGGTATATGGCGGTATTCCGCCTGCTACAAAAGGATCCAGGCTAAGCTGGCCGTTGCACCCGCTGGATTGCGTCACAATGCTTATGACCAAGGGAACCGGACCCGGTCCCAATACCGACACCGTGGCGGAGCTTGTGCACCCGTTTACAGCATCGGTAACCATCAAAATATACACACCGGGCACTGAAACAATCGGATGTAGCAGGTTGCTGGTGAATTGAGCGGGCCCGCCTGTCCAGGTATAAATGTATTGGGGTGTATTGGGCGTAATTACAGGTTGCAAGGTGGCCAGGCCCTGACAGTTGAGGGTTTGATCGGGCCCCGCGTTCGCCACCGGAGGAACAACATTTTCAGAAATTTGGGCACAATCTGTGGCAGAACAACCAAAGGCATTGGTGGCTGTAACGCAATAAAATCCCGGAATGTTGGCAACGATTTGATTGGTATGCAAACCGTTTTGCCAGGTGTAAGTCAGGCCTGAGCCCCCGGAAAAACCAAGTACAATCGATGGTTGGATGCAGGTAAGCGTGTCGTCCTGCAAATCCACAACAGGCACAGGATGGTAGCTGATGCTTGCAGGCGCTGATACCGACAGACAGGGATCATTCCAGTCGATGACGCCTCCGCCGGCATTGTTGCCTACTGCCACCGCTACATTGAAATTGCCAGCAGTTAAAAACGCGGCCTGATACGGAAAAACCCCGCTGACGCTGGTAGCGAGGACATTGGAAGCATTGGGCGCCGCCCCCGTATAAGCCACATACAACAAAACATCATCGCCGTCGAGCACCGGGTTGCCCGTGCCGTTCACGGCAAATGAAACTTGCGCACACAAGGTTTGCGGTAAAGTACTGCTCAAGGAGCCTGAAAATGAGGTGCACTGCGCGCCCGCATCCGGCGCGAAGATAAAGCCAAAGGCCAGGAATAAGAGGATGGTGTAAACTTTGGGCATCATAAGATTTGCGGTTATGGATCGTAAAATACCCTGCTCGGGCAATCAGATGGTATACTGATGCTGCAAAAATTCAGTTTGCTGTTTGCCCGTACAAAAACATTTTTTTAAATTTGTACATCCTTTTTTTAATAAAAATCAAATAAAGCACTGATTATCAATTTTTTAAAATAAAAATGTTATACAAATGACAAATAAAATCATTTGTATAACAATTAAAAAAAACAGGCAAACAAACGCGGATTAATATCTAATCAAGCGAAAAACGCCTCCGCGGCCTTGTTCGTCGGCCAAATACAGGGTAAAAATGCCTGCATGACAGGCCGACATGGGAATTTCGAGGCGCTGGTTGGCGCCTAAGTATTTTTCGCCGGATGCAAGCATCCGACCGTCTTCGGCCCAAAGTTGCCAATGATAATTTTGGGCATCCTTTTCAAGGCAATACAACACGGCTTGTTCGCCCTGAACGGGATTTCCCAAAATATTGAAATTCAAAGCACGCTTCTGCGTGTTGTGTACCGCCGTATTTCCGCCTGTCAGCAATTGCATGCGCACCGGCAAATGGTCGGAAGCATTGCGCAAGGTGGTGCAAACCCCGTAAGGCACGCTGTAATTGTTGACACAATTGAGCACCTGGTTGTAGGAATTGCCGTTGTTGCCCACGGCTTTGTACGAATCCGGGGCGTATGAAATGGGCTCTGCTGCGCTGTACAGGCCCGGACTGATGAGGATAAAATCAAATCGGTCGTCGAGACCGCCGCCCACGGCGCAGGGGTCGGTGCCATCGGCGGGCGACTGGGTATGGACGGCAGCGTATTGAATGCCCGACCAGCCTTCGGTTTGGTCGATGGGATCCACGAAACGCTCCAGCAAGGTTTGGAATGCCGGTTCGGTGGAAGAATAGAGGTTAAAATCGCCCGAAATGATGTAACGGGTAATTTGCGGGCGCTGCGCCAGCCAGTTTACCACCGATTGGGCGGCATTGGCGCGTTCCAGTACATTGGAATTGCCCTGGGATGCTTTCAAATGCGCAGAAAAGATGTATAAATCGAGCGTATCGCCCGGCGCAGTGCCTTTTTTATAATATAAACGGTAAATATCGATGTCGCGGATATTGCCTTTGATAACCGAATGCCCCAAATAGCCCAGTTTGACGCTGTTGTAATACAACATGTTTACCACATCGGAGTTGGTGCTGTTGCCGTAGGCGGTGGCTTTCATGTTGCTGTTAAAAACCAGTGCATTGTTAAGCAGGCTGTTGACCGCTGTGTTGTTGGGCGCCATTTCGTTGACGGTGAGGATATCCGGCTGCAAGTAGTTGAAAATCAATTTCAGACGGTTGTTTTTGGTGCTCAGCGGAATACAGGAAGCATCGGCGTATTTGAGCAAATTGTATTGCACGTAGGTAATGGTATCGGATTGCGCCATCAGCGAAGTGCTGGCCCCAAAAGCCATCAAAAGCAGGGTAACATATTTCATCATTCAAATTTACGGCGAAGGTACTTTCGTTCCCGACCCGCCCCAAACAATATGGAAAAAACGCGTTTATATGCTGCATATTTAACACTTTCTGCATCCGAGCGGCGCCAGTTTGCCAAAATGCTCGTTTCGCCGTTTTTCAACCCGCCTGCCGGGGCTTCGGATTTGATGAACTACCTGCAAGCGTGTGCTGAAAAGAAAACACGGCCCGACGCCGAGACGGCCTGGGCCGTGGCATTTCCGGGCAAGCGCTACCAGGATGCACACATGCGCCTGGTCAACAGCCGTTTGTTGTCCCTTTTGGAGCATTTTTTTGAATATCAAGCCCATTTTAATGCACAAAACCGCAATTGGGCAGCAATCCCGGCGGTTTATCGGCAGCGGAAACTCCCCAAGCACTTCCAAACGGCTATGCGCGAGGCGCGTGCGCACCAGGAAGCGATCCCCTGGCAGGATGAGCGGGGCTTCGACTTGCTTTACCGCCTGGAATGGGAGCAATACCAGTTTGATGCAGCTTCCCGACGCAGCGAAACCCTCAATTTGCAGCAACTATCCGATGCGCTGGATGCCGGATTTTTAATCCAAAAACTGCGACTGGCCTGTTTGGCGCAATCGCATCAGGCGGTGTACAAAACCGAATATCATTTGGGTTTGATTCCGGAAATCGTGAGCCTTGCATTCAGGCGGCTCGATGAGCCGGCCATTGCGCTTTATTTTCATTGTTATCATTTTCAGGCCGAAAATGATGCACTGGCGCATTTTACCCAATTTACCGAACTGCTATTTGAGCACAGCGAAAAACTCCCGGTAGAGGAAAAACGGACATTGCATTTGCTGGCACTCAATTTTGGCATCAAACGCATCAACCGCGCCGAGGAAGGTTGGCTGAATTTGACGTTTGATTTGTACAAAAGTGCACTCGAACATGGTATCTTATTGGAAAACAAACACTTATCACGCTTCGCCTTTAACAACATTGTGGCCATCGCCTTGCGGGCGGGCGCGCTGGAATGGGCTGAAAATTTCATTTACCAATACAAACCCATGCTCGAACGCCAGTTTCGCGAGGCCGGCGCCGACCTCAACCTCGCGCGGGTCGCGTATGCGCGCAAGAATTTCAGCGCCGCATTGCAACACCTGCAACGCGCTGATTACAAAGATTTGATGAACAACCTCACCGCCAAAACCCTGCAATTGAAAATTTTTTACGAAACCGAAGCCTTCGATTTGCTGGAAAGCCACCTCACCAGCATGCAGGCATTTATCCGGCGGCACACCGCCATGGGATACCACCGCGACAATTACAGCAAAGTGCTGCATTACACCCGCCTTCTGATGCAATTGCCGCCTGGTCGTACGCCTGCCCGGCAAACACTTCGGAATCAACTGGAAAACGAGCAAAGCTTGTCGGAAAAAAACTGGCTCATGGAACAACTTGAAAAATAGAATAAAACAGGCAAAAGGCCCGACAAGTACCCATCCCCGGCCAACGAAAAATCATTGTAATACCAAGGCCTATTTTACCAAATAAATTTCGGATATGGGCTGACAAGACTCAGCTTTTGCTCTGACGCCCATCATTTACGCAGTTCGATCTCCGGCAGACATTTGTGCTACAATCACGTCCAAATTAAATGCCAGCCATGAAAAAGGTACTTGTTCCAACCGACTTCTCCGATAACTCCAAACACGCCCTCCGAATTGCTGCAGGCATTGCCAGCCGCTTCGGTGCCACCCTTGAAATTTTGCACGCGAACACAGCCATCGCTTATGCTCCGCCTTTGCCCGAATATTCTGGCGCCGTGCAGTACAACCTGGATGAATACTACGAACAAGCCACCACCGAGTTGTTCAATCTTAAAAATGAATTGATGGCCGACCCTGCATTTGTCAATCTGAGCGTGGAAACTCGCATTGAGGAAGGTTTTTTGCACAGCGCCATCAACCGGGTTGCCGACGAAGACGGTGTAGATCTGGTGGTGATGGGTACCAAAGGCGCCAACGGGGCTGTTGAATTTCTGGTAGGATCCAACACCGAAAAAGTAATCCGTTCCTGTCACTGTCCGGTTCTGGCCATTCCGGTAACTGCTCCCGATTCGTTCGAGCCCAAAAAGGTCGTTCTGGCTAGCACATTGCAAATCAACCAATTGGGTGCATTTAAAAATGTTGCCGCCTGGCAGACAGTTTATCCGTTTGAAGTACAAGTGTTGTACATGAACAATCCGGCCGGATTCGATAGCAATGAAGAAATTGAACAAGCGACAAGCAATTTTGCCGAGAAGGCAGGTGTGCAAAATGTGAGCACCCATGTGAGCAACAATACCTTCAACGAAGAAGCGAGCATTCTTCAATTTGCCAAAGAAAACCAAAATGATCTCATCGTAATGGCAACCCATCAAAGGCAGGGTTTTTCCCACCTGGTTTTTGGAAGCCTCACCGAAGATACCGTGAATCACTCCGACAAGCCCGTTTTGGCGGTTCCGATAAAATAAAATGTCAAAAAAGGCAGAAAATCGCTGATTTTGATGAAAGAGTGGACATGACAGGGTAGTTTCCTGCTTGGCGGCGGCCAGACTGTTTTACGGTCGCCGCCATTTTTTTGTGGGAACCCTTTACCTTTGCATGAAATTGCCGTGTATGAATTTTTCATCGAAATTAATTGAAAAAGCGGTTGATGCGTTTGCTACCTTGCCTGGTATTGGTAGAAAAACGGCACTCCGACTCGTATTGCATTTACTCAGGCAGGACATTCGATTTACCGAACAGTTTTCGGCAGCATTGGTAAATATGCGGGCCAACATTCGAAACTGTAGCCTTTGTCATAATTTGGCGGATGCGGAGCAATGTCAAATTTGCAGCGACCCCAGACGTGATCATTCTCTGATATGTGTAGTAGAAGGCGTGCGTGATTTAATGGCCATTGAAGATACCGGTCAATACAGGGGGCTGTACCACGTGCTGGGCGGCGTTATTTCACCCATTGACGGGATCGGGCCTGCCGATTTGAACATCGACAGTTTGTTGCAAAGAATAGACCAGGGAACGATTCGAGAAATAATTATGGCCATCAGCCCAACCATTGAGGGGGAAACCACCGTCTTTTATATTTCGAAGAAAATACAACCCAACGGACCACAACTCAGTACCATAGCGCGTGGTGTTGCTTTTGGCGGCGACCTTGAATATGCCGACGAAATTACCCTCGGAAGATCAATCGTTGCCAGAATGCCTTATAGCGCAAAATAATGCCCGGATTGATGCGCAATCCAACCGGGTGCCGTACCTTTGCCAACTGATTTTCTATCCGATTGCATGAAACAATTTACCATTCAAAATGCAGTATCGGTGCACGGCGTGGGGTTGCACACTGGCAAAGCAGTTACGCTCACCTTCAAACCGGCACAAGCCAATCAAGGGTTTAAATTCCAACGAATTGATTTGCCCGATCAACCTGTCATACCTGCCGATGTCAAACATGTGGCATCTACCAACCGTGGCACAACTCTCAAACTGGGCAATGCACAGGTTTCCACGGTAGAACATGTATTGTCCGCTCTGATCGGAACCGGCATCGACAATGTATTGTTGGAGATTGACGGTCCTGAAATGCCCATTATGGACGGTACCGCCCTGCCCTTCGTTCAAGCCCTGGCCAATGCCGGCAAAACGGAACTGGATGCTGTACGCGATTATTTTATAGTCACAGAACCCGTTTCATACAAAGACGAACAAACCGGTACCGAGTTGCTGGCCTTGCCTGCCGACGAATTTGAAGCAACGGTAATGATTGATTTTTCGTCTAAAGTGTTGGGCCCTCAATTCGCAGCCCTGCACCATATGGACCACTACACCACAGAAATTGCCCCCTGCCGCACTTTTGTCTTTGTACACGAACTGGAAAAACTGCTGGAAATGGGCCTCATCAAAGGCGGCGACATGGACAATGCCATCGTCATTGCCGACCGCATGATGGACCAACAGGAACTGGATGCGCTGGCGCAAAAACTGGGAAAACCCGGCATCAAAATTGATTCGGAAGGTATTCTGAATACCATAAAATTGCATTTCCAAAACGAACCGGCCCGCCATAAATTACTCGATGTCATGGGCGACCTGGCCCTGATTGGAAAACCCATTCGGGGTAAAATTGTAGCTACCAAACCCGGACACACGGCCAACGTAGAGTTTGCCCGTATCCTGAAAAAGCAAATCAACGATAAAAAACGGCTGGAAGGAATTCCACGCTACGACCCCGATAAGGAACCGGTTTTCGATGTGATGCAAATTACCAAAATGCTCCCACACCGTTATCCTTTCCTTCTGGTGGATAAAATTATTGAAATTGATGAAACGCACGTAATTGGAGTTAAGAATATAACGTTTAACGAAACGTTCTTTCAAGGCCACTTCCCGGAAAATCCGGTATTCCCTGGTGTGCTCCAAATCGAAGCCATGGCGCAAACCGGGGGCATTTTGGCCCTCAACAGCGTCGACGATCCGGGCAATTGGGATACCTATTTCCTTAAAATTGATCAAACCAAGTTTAAAGCCAAAGTCGTTCCAGGCGACACTTTAATCCTTAAAATGGAACTCCTCGAGCCTATCCGCCGTGGAATTGTTCACATGCAGGGCACCGCATATGTTGGTACCAAAGTCGTCTCCGAAGGCGAACTTACCGCACAAATTGTCCGCCGAACAAAAACACCGGCCACCGTGGCCAATGAGGGAAACTAAAAATCTGAAGCCGTTTGTCAGCAACTCCTGGGCAGCTTTTTAAGCGCCCAATGCGTTACTGCCTAAATTGTCTTCTATACAACCACACTGTTGCGATGAGTTACTCCAACGGCTTGCGGGTGATACACCCAAATGCAAAAATTGGCCAAAATGTTACAATCGGCCCGTTTACCCTGATTGAAGAAGATGTTGTTATTGGCGACAACTGCTGGATCGGTAATAATGTGTCTATCCTAAACGGCGCCCGAATCGGCGACAACTGCAAAATTTTTCCCGGCGCCGTGGTCAGCGCGATCCCACAGGATCTGAAATATAAAGGGGAAAATACAACGCTGGAAATTGGCAACAATGTCATCATTCGCGAATGCTGTACCCTCAACCGGGGAACCAGCGCCGCCAATACTACCGTTATCGGCGACAATTGCCTGCTCATGGCTTATGTCCACGTCGCACACGATTGCATCATCGGACATAATTGCATCCTCGCCAACAATGTGACGCTCGCCGGCCATATTGAAATTGACAACTACGCCCGCCTCGGCGGCATGGTGGCTGTACACCAGTTTGTACGCATCGGCGAACAAACCATGGTCGGCGGCGGATCGCTCGTTCGCAAAGACGTACCACCCTTCGTGCTCGCCGCACGCGAACCGCTCTCCTACGCCGGCATCAATTCTGTAGGGCTGCGCCGGGCCGGCTTCAGCGCCGAAGAAATGCACCACATCGAAGACATCTACCGCGTGCTCTTCGTACGTGGCCTGAGTACCCGAAAAGCCGTTTCTATCATCGAAGAGGAAGTTGTACCATCCGTTTACCGGACCCAAATCCTGGACTTTGTACGCACCGCCAAACGCGGACTTATGAAAGGCTTCCGCGCCATGAACGGTACCAGCAAAATCGCCGAACCGGTGCTCGAATCCTAAAATGGCGAACTGCCCGACAAATGCAGATTCAACTGGAAAATGCCGGTAAACGCTTCCGGTTCGACTGGATTTTTAAAAAACTGGATTACCAATTTCAATCCAAACAACGGTACGCAATCCTGGGCCCCAACGGCTCGGGAAAATCTACTTTGCTAAAAGTGCTTTCCGGACATTTGACCCCCTCTAAAGGCAAAATAGCTTTTCTCGATGCCGCCGGAACACCCGTTGCCCCCGAAAAACAGTTCCAAAACATCAGCTACGCAGCCCCTTACATCGAACTCATCGAAGAATTTACCATCGAAGAGGCTCTGCGCTTTCACACGCGCCTGCAACCCATGCAGGAAGGCATCAACCCGGAATATTTGCTCGAAATCCTCGCGCTGCCACGCGCCCGCGGAAAAGAAATCCGCTTTTTCTCGTCGGGCATGAAACAACGCCTCAAACTCGCCATGGCCATCTGCGCCAATACCCCCCTGCTGCTGCTCGACGAACCCGCTACCAACCTCGATGTGCAAGGCATCGAATGGTACAAAAACCTGATCGCGCAATACGCCGCAGATCGTTTGGTGGTGATTGCTTCCAATGACCCCCACGATGCGGAATTTTGTCCACAGCACATCCACATTACGGACTACAAATAGATCTTTCCTTATTTTATTTTTCGGATACCTGATTTGCATTTTATTGTAAATCAGGTATTTATTTTATTAATCTCAAAAAATGACGTTTCGGCATCAGGGTAACCCCCACCCAATCGGGTCTCCATACGATTTCTCAATTCATTACGGGTGAAGTTTGAAATTCCATTCGGGAAGGGCGCCTGGAACGTCCTTTCCGATTCTCCCGGAATGAAAAGACCTTAAACAACGATTTTAAGCAAGATGCAAAAACAACTGTTTCAGGGTGTCATGGGTATGACACTTGCCCTCCTCCTTATTGCCTGTACCCAAACGCTTCAGGCTCAAATCTATACCCAAACGCTTAAAGGGGTGGTACTCGACAAAGCGCTCAAAAGCCCGCTCGCCGGGGCAACTGTAGCCCTCGTCAGCGTGCAACCCATGCGTGGCGCCACAACCGATGCCGATGGCCGATTCCGCATCCCCAATGTACCCGTCGGCAAACATACCTTGCGGATTAGCTACCTGGGATACAAAGACCTCACTCAGCCCAACATTACCCTCAATTCAGGAAAAGAAGCCGATGTTACCCTCGAACTGGAAGAATCGGTGATCCAGGGGAAAGAAATCGTTATCCAGGCCAAAGTGCAAAAACAAAAGGCACTCAATGAGTTATCTGTGGTAAGCGCACGCACTTTCTCGGTGGAAGAAACCCAGCGCTACGCCGCTGCCGTCAACGACCCGGCCCGCATGGCCTCCGCTTTCGCGGGCGTGGTGATGGGCAACGACGGCAACAACACGATTGTCATTCGCGGAAATGCACCCAATGGCTTGTTGTGGCGCATGGAAGGGGTTGACATCCCCAACCCCAACCACTTTTCGGCGGTGGGTACCTCCGGCGGCGGCATTTCCATTCTGAGCGCACAATTGCTCAGCAATTCCGACTTTTTAACCGGCGCTTTCCCCGCTGAGTATGGAAACGCTATGTCGGGCGTATTTGACCTGAAATTGCGCAAAGGCAACTCCGAACGACGGGAATATACCTTTCAGGCTGGCGTACTTGGGCTCGATGCCGCTGCGGAAGGCCCTTTCCGAATGGGCAACCACACCGGCTCGTTTTTGGTCAATTACCGCTACTCTACCCTCTCTGTGTTGAGCAAAATGGGGGTTAAGATCGGCGACGCGGCCACCAATTTCCAGGATTTGTCTTTTAATGTTTGGCTGCCAGCGGGGAAAGCGGGCAATTTCACCCTGTTTGGCATGGGCGGCCTGAGCAACCAAAGCCTGAAAGGGGAAGCCGATTCTTTGAAATGGGCAGAAAATGCCGACAAACAATTTTCCCAGCACTTTCTGGCCAATACCGGTGTGCTGGGGGTGACACACAGTCTCATTTTGGGGGATAAAACCGGTTTGAAAACCGTGGTGGCCTATTCAGGCACCGAAAATGGCATCAAGGAAAATAAATTCCTGGAAAATTACAGCCTACGCCCCCTCGAAGATTCTCGCCACAAGCAAACCAAGCTGACGGTATCCTCTGTGGTCAACCACAAATTCAACCCGCACCACTTCCTGCGCGCGGGCGCTTACGTGAATTTCCTGAATTTTAATTTTAATCAAAATGAATGGGATTCAGAGTCGAAAGGCCTGAGGCAATTGCTTCACAACAAAGGCAATGCCACCAGCCTGAATGCATTTGCCCAATGGCAGTACCGGCCAGATGAAAAATGGACCTTCAATACCGGCTTGCACAGCCTGTTCTTCATGCTGAACAATACGTATTCCATCGAACCCCGGGCATCGGTGAAGTACGCCATTACCGAAAAGCAATCCCTGAGTTTGGGATACGGAACGCATGGTCAACTGCAACCACTGGGGGTTTATTTTACCCAAATGACGCAAAACGGCGTGCAAACCAGCATCAACCACGGTTTGAAACCCAGATTGTCGCAACATTTGGTGCTGTCTTACGACTTGAACCTCCCAGGCAACTGGCACATCA
>JAGWYI010000660.1 GCA_018969455.1 Bacteroidota bacterium
TAAGTTGCACTCATTCTTCGCGTTTAATCCGTATGCGACCAATAGGTTGGTCGTGATTATTCAATCTACTCATACGGAGAAACATAATGCTCAAGAAATTTTTCTTGCTGTTTGCGGGTATATTTTTTGTCGCGGCATCGGCCTGGGCTGTTGTCGAGATCAATACGGCAGATCAGGCCGCGCTCGATGGCATTGCCGGCATTGGTCCGGCGACATCAAAAGCCATACTGGAGGAGCGCAAAAAGAACGGTAATTTCCGGGACTGGGCCGATCTTGAGAAGCGGGTACGCGGTATTGGTGAGAAAAATTCGGTCAAATTATCGGCAGCCGGTCTGGTGGTTAATGGGCAACCGCGCAATCCCGGGGCCACGGCCGCCAAACCGCCTGCCAAGTCTGCCAAAACGCCGTCTGAGCCTGCCAAGCCGGGCGACGCAAAAAACTGAGTCTTTGCGCGCTGCGTTGGCGGAGAGGCATGCCGATACCCCTTGCCGAACCGCTTCGCAACGCAGCCTGGGCTCAGCGATTAGAATGGCGGTCTCTACCTCTGAAGATGAGCTGATTCCGCCATGCATTACCTCGCCATTGAAGACCTGATCGGCAACACGCCCTTGGTGCAACTCAAGCGCCTACCGGGCGAGGACGCCCGGCAGCGCAACAACATCATCCTGGGCAAGATGGAGGGCAACAATCCGGCAGGATCCGTCAAGGATAGGCCGGCGATGTCCATGATCCGTCATGCCGAAGAGCGAGGCGATATCAAACCGGGCGATACGCTGATTGAGGCCACCAGCGGCAACACCGGGATTGCCCTGGCGATGGCCGCAGCGATGCGTGGTTTCAAGATGATACTGCTGATGCCGGAAAATCTTAGCCTTGAACGTCGCCAAAGCATGGCCGCTTATGGTGCCGAGATTATTCTGACGCCGAAGACGGGTGGTATGGAATATGCGCGTGATCTGGCCGAGCAAATGCAAAAAGAAGGTAAGGGCATCATCCTGGACCAGTTTGCCAATCCCGACAATCCTCGGGCACATTACGAGGGCACTGGACCGGAGGTCTGGCGTGATACCGAGGGTCGGGTGACTCACTTTGTCAGCGCGATGGGAACGACCGGCACCATTATGGGTGTTTCGAAGTTTTTGAAAGAAAAAAATCCGGATATCCGAATCATTGGCGCGCAACCCGAAGAGGGTTCCCAGATTCCCGGTATTCGCAAATGGCCTGAAGCTTATTTGCCAAAAATCTATGACCGCACTCGGGTCGATCAGGTTGAAAACGTCAGCCAGGCTGCGGCGGAGCAGATGGCGCGCCGAATGGCCGTGGAAGAGGGTATTTTTGCGGGCATTTCGGCGGCGGGTGCCTGCGAGGTTGCATTGCGTATTTCACAGACCACTGAAAATGCGGTGATCGTTTTTATTGTCTGTGACCGTGGTGATCGTTATCTGTCGACTGGCGTCTTTCCTGCATAGTGATTCATAAGGTAAACCGCACCAATGCAATCAATGCTCAATTTGGCATAAACGCTGGTGCGGTCGGCCGATGTATTTGCAAAGCAGCGCTTTGAGGCAGACCGGGAATGCGCGGTTCAAGCGTTGTGTTTGGGTTTGAATTGTTTGTCACTGATACGGAATTTTTCTCTTCGGTCGCCCATCAGTACGCGCAATTCTCGTATGCTCAGATTGCTGACTTCATGCATGCGTATCAGCAGCGATGCGCCAACCGGTAAGCGCCGATGTCTGATTTTGCTGATCACCGGCGGTGCAACTTCCAGAGCACGCGACAACGCTGCATCATTCTTCAGATGCAGCTTCTCAATGAGCGAATCGAGCAGATTATTGGGATCATATGCCACCTGATCGGAGAGTCGATTGCTGTCTTGATTTTCAAACTGTGTTGTCATTTGAGTAGGCATTCCCTAGAGCGGATGGTGAATGAAACGCGCCGGTTGGTTGCATCAAGACATGCTGCCGTCCCCCAATGTTCCCGTCCAACCATTGCAGCCGATATTTATGATTTCTTATAGAAGCTCGTGCAAAATATTGCTGGTGGGTTTGGTCCTGTCTTGCCGTATCTTGGTACTGTCTGCGGCTTCCCTACCTTGCCAGCGCTTGCATCACGCATTTTGCTAGAGCTTCCTGATTTGCCCATAAGTTTCAGGCAGACCCGATAACAAAGTAAAATTTTTATAACCTTACGCCCTGTGAATCTATTGCTCTGATTGCGACGCTGAGATCTTATGATCGTCTGACTTGTGGGTTTTTAGCGAAACAAGTCGATGATCCATCTGAGATTCGCCTGCAAAGCCCCAATTCCTGGCTGCCGGTCA
>JAGWYI010000661.1 GCA_018969455.1 Bacteroidota bacterium
CTCATACAGGTTGACGTAATATACATAAGAAACATTGTTATGACCGTTGCCAATGTTTACATCAGTAGCAGTCCAGCCATCGGGCAATAAACCAAGCGGGCCAACACCTTCAAAATTTTCTTTTAATGGCAAATCAAGCGGCAAATGCTTCACAGTGTAAAAAGCGGTATCGTTGTATTTCGCCTGGTCGCCATTGGCAAGGGTCCAACATTTGATGTTGAAGATTCCATCTTTACTGTTAAATGTTTTGTTGAAGATGTAACTATAAGATTCATCAGGATTTAAATTGAAGTTGCTGATGGTTTCAACCACTGGCGTAGCTCCATTCACAGAATAGGCGACTTTGATCTGAGTCAGGGCTTCGCTACCCAAGTTGGTAAATCGGAAACTGATCAGATCGTTATTTGACCCACACTGACTTCCTTCAGCCTGAGTCTGGATGGATATGCCCGACAAATCTTTTTTAAACGGAACATATATTTTTACATCATCTATGCCAACGCCTTCCGAAAGGCCCAAATTGAACACACTCGACCTGAAAACAAAGCGCAAGCGAACCTCGGCGTTTCCTCCAGCGCCGTTCAGCGTATGGCGAGCGTTTTCCCAGCCCTCTGAATTGCCTGTCCAGGCGGCATCCTGATATTGATAAAAATCGGCAGAATTGTACCAATTGATTCCTTCTCCAATGTTGCCCACCGGCTTCCATGCGCCTCCTCCTATACTCATTTCCAGATAGGCCAATTCATAAAACGTACTCATATTGCGAAAAATTGCAAAATCGATTACCGGGTCGGTGGTATCGGCAGAAAAATCAAAACAGGGCGAAGTGAGATACGAAGTTTCTCCAAGGTTGAATTTTTCCTTCAAATTGGTCACCCAGGCATGTGTGCCGCTGGCTGCAGTATCAATCACTTGCTTGGCCGGAACGCCCCATTGCCAACTGGGCTTTATGCTAGACGAATCTACGTACCAGCCGCCCGACCATTCCTCAAACTGTTGCGCATAAGGGGCACCCAATCGATTCACCAAATAATAATTAAAGGTGTCGTTGCTGAAATCCTCATCTCCATTCATTTGGGTATACACCGTGATCCGGTACTCTCCGGGAGCCGAAAAATCATAGGTGGTCTCAAATTCAATCAGTTCAATGCTGTCTTTGCCCAGTACACCGGTATAAAAACCATCGTCGGGTTGAGGAACACCTGCATCTTTCCCATTAACCAAATAACGGAATGGAATGAGCGATTGTGGCGCAGCACCGTAATTGGCCATCAATATGCGCACGGTTTCAACCCCAAGGCTGCAGGAACTTGTTGGCGTAACAACCCCGGCAATGGCAACATCATTGGTCCAATAGGTTTCAAAATGTTGCGGCCCGCTTAATTTACTCTCGTCAGAAACGCTGCAAACCTGCTTGACGTACCAATCATATTCGGTTTTTTTACTCAGGCCGGTCAGGGTTATTTTGGGTTGCGCTGTAAATAGGGTATCCCCTACGCCAGGCGCCCCGGGTATAAATCCCTTGGGACCATATATGACATAATACCCCGCCGGACTACCCCCATTGGCATTGGTCCAGGATAATTTGGCGCGGGTGTTGTAAATATTTGCATTTTTCAGATTCACAGGCCGCAAACAACTCGGACAAACGGCTATTCCACTGTATAACAAACCCGGAGCAGGAATAGAATCAGAATAGATAAGGGTGCCATCAGGGTCGTAAACACTAAATGATACTTCCTTATCAAAAAAACCACTGCTCCATAAAAAAGTCAAAGGCAGGCTTCCCGTTACCAGAAAATTTACGGTGCTGTCTTTTCCATCACCCGAAAAAGCGTCCATGCCAATCATGTAGGTGGAGTCGCCGTTTATTATGGTGAGTTTTCCACCGTTCCAGCCATCGCCGTAGCCATCCAGCATTTGAATGGTGTAATTGCACTGCGCAGTACCTCGCAGCGCATATCCGAATAAAAGAACTCCGAGAACCAGTATTCGGAGCGTAACATTCATGGATTGCATAAAATAGGATTGAGTTGCAAATAATAATGAAAGTTGGCAAAGGAACTTCAAAGATAGTGCTTGCAAGGAACATACCATATTGTCCCTGCCGTTAAGCATGAATTAGCAAAAAAAACAACACACTCCGGTACCCTTTCAATCAAAACGATAAAAATGATGCCTAAGAAACTGTTTTAAAACCGCCGAAATGCTGAAAGGCAAATCTTTTAACGCCATGCTGCATTTATTTTTTCGGCAATAGGACATGGCTATTCCCTCAAAAATAAGCCTTGCCTGGCGCCAAAATCTTTACC
>JAGWYI010000662.1 GCA_018969455.1 Bacteroidota bacterium
CCCTTGAATCGGGCCATGCTTGAGCCTTCAAACAACACCATTACTTCCAAGGTACAAGCGGAATTGGAATACGTAAATGGCGCCTGGTATCTTGTGAATCGAAGCGAAAAAGAAACCACCTTTATTTTGGCAAAATCACCGGTAATGCTTCAAAAAGGCGACATCATTTTAATGGGGAATCGAAAATTCAGGTTTGACGGTTAACTTGAACCAGTTGCGATCTGAATCGTAACATACCGTTTTTTGCACAGCATTGATAAAAGAATTATCCTGTAGCATGCTGCCAAACAGGAAAATGACAGATCCGAAGCAATCCTATTCAAATGTCCATTTCGAATTCAATACAACATGCCTGAAAATATTCAACTAAAAATTGGAGATAAAATTGATCGATTCCTGATTGAATCCGAGCTGGGGCGCGGCGCATATGGTACGGTATACAAGGTTTTGGAACAATATGACGGAAAATATTTGGCCTTCAAACTCTTGCGTTTGTGGGAAATGGACGACCCTAAAGACCGGGAGCATTTGATGAAAAGGTTTAATGGTGAGTTTATTGCCGGAAAAATCGATTCACCCTACCTGGTTCACAGCCATGAAATTGGCGTTTGGAAGGGGAACCCGTATATTAGTATGGATTTGGTAGATGGCGGCAACTTATACGACAGAATCAAACAATCGTCTATTAAAATCGCAGAAATTGACCGAATTGCCTATCAAATTTTAAAGGGGCTGGAGGTATTGCATCAAAATGGCATAATCCATCGGGATTTAAAACCTGAAAATGTATTGTTGGATAAGTCAGGAAGCGTACGCCTGACTGATTTTGGCGTTGCCGGGATGTTAAATGCCAGGATGACAGTACCCAACATATTAAAGCAAACCAATTCGCTTTTTGGTACACATGCCTACATCCCGCCCGAGCAAAGGAACTCCTGGAAGCGATTTGAGGCAACCAGTGCCCGCACTGATATTTTTGCATTTGGTGTCATGATGTACGAGTTGCTTACCCGCGGTATTCTGCCTTTTGGTACCCTGCATACGGCCAATGATCTGGCAACCTACATCAAGCGATCCGTTAGAGGGGAATGGGATGACATTACCAAACATCGGCCAGATACACCTCCTTACTGGAAAACAATTATTGAACAGTGCCTTGAATCAAAGTTTGAAAAAAGAGCAGAAAACGTCACCATACTGTATGCTCAAATTCCCGCATTTGCCCAAGACCGGAGCACCGTTGTATTAAATGATGCCGAATACAGCTTTGACAAGCCGCTTATGCTGGTTGTTACCCAGGGGGAAGATCCTGGCAAAACCTTTATTCTTAATCAGTACATTCAGGCACACCGTGCCCAGGGCATTATCAGAATCGGATACTTAGACAAGCAAAACCCTGGCAGAAACCAAATTGAAATCCAGGAAGACGGGACTGCTTACATTTCAAACTTTCATGCTACCATTGAAAAACATGGTTCCTTGAAAAAATGGATTATCCGCGACGGTCAGTTTTATGCAAAAGGAGGGAGCGATTTACCTGCCTGGCATCCCTCTACAAACGGCGTTTTTGTAAACGGGACCCGTGTTCAGGATTTCCAGGAAATAAAACCAGGAGATTTGTTAACCATCGGAGATACCGTACTGCAAGTACGCATGAAATGATTGAAAAAAAATCTTGAAACCTTGATAACACGCTCCGATTGCAGCGCTCTTGGAAATGAATAACGTGACATTGCAAGCACAATATACCATATCGGCCCAGTCCAATCAGGGAATGATTCGGACAAACAACGAGGATAACCTCCTTGTGGTTCCTTTGATTTCCGAATCCGGTGTGTGGTCACCTACAAATTCGGAAGATAAATACCTTCAGGCGTTTGAAGTTTCAATCGATTCTGGCAAATTTGGTGTTATCCTCGCTGTCGCTGATGGCATGGGCGGCGCAAATGCCGGGGAAGTGGCCTCTAAAATCGCAATTGATGAAATTTCAAAGGCCCGATTGAGTCCGGGATTCGACACCAGGTTGACATCCGATCCAATGCTTGTGCTTAAGGAAATTCTGCATCAGGCAAATGCCAGCATTATTGATTTTGCCACGCAGGAATCTTCGACAAAAGGGATGGGAACCACACTTACCCTGGCCTTTATTGGAGAAAAAGGAGGCACTGTAGCCTGGATTGGAGACAGTCGCGCTTATCTGTTTCGGAAAAAAGATGGGTTGAAACAAATATCCAAAGATCACTCGGTTGTGCAAGAGTTGCTCGATGCCAATCAGATATCAGAAGAAATTGCTTTTTATCATCCTGAAAG
>JAGWYI010000038.1 GCA_018969455.1 Bacteroidota bacterium
CCGAAAATTTCCAATTGCCGCCCGCATTTGGTCAAACGGCCTTTTATCAACCGGGCATGCTGGTGGTTCAAGCGCCAAAATACCAGTTTGTTTCGGAAGCGCGTGCGCAGGTACGGGAACTTTGCGTCTATTTGGAGCGTTTTGATTTGGAAAGCATTCCATGGATTGTGCTGGCAGACGATGCCGAGTTTGCGGCGGCCACGACCCACAATTTTGTGTGGGTAAGTTTTACACGGGCGAATCCTAGCCACGACATCGATGGGGTAGGGGCTTTCACCGAAAACAAGCACTGGGGCTGCAAAGGCCCGCTAGTGCTCGATGCGCGAAAAAAACCACATCATGCCCCCGAATTGGCGCCCGATCCCGATGCAGAAAAAAAAGCAGCAGAAATATTAAAGCCCTATGGATATTAAAAAGTCCAAAATTTTTTTCTTACAATATTTGGAAAATTAATTGAAGTGAAATTATCTTTGCCCCGCCTTTGAAAGAAGGTGCCTAACACAATTAAACGGTCCGTTCGTCTAGGGGTTAGGACACGTCCCTTTCACGGATGAAACACGGGTTCGATTCCCGTACGGACTACTTGATTACAAATATTAAACCCTTGTATGTGAACAACTTACGAGGGTTTTTTTATTTAGGTCAAAGAAAACAATCTTCCTGTCATATGCTTCAATCCGACGATTCCGATCAGACGGCGTTAAAGTCATTGCCCAAGTCGCCTGTTATACTGTCTGATTCCATTTTGTGCTTTGGTTTGGTGGGCGCAAGTTATATACTAGCCAAAGTCGAAGAGATTATCGCGCTCGAGGCCGATCGTCAGGTATGCCTGCTTCACCTTGCGCATACGCCCAAACTGACAGCCAACCGGCATTTGGGTTTTTTCAAACCTAAATTGATTCAGCAGCATCATTTTCTGGAAATTTCCAAATCTGTACTCATCAATCCGGCGCACTTGTTGCGTATCCAGCCTCGAGATCGAACCATAACGCTTACCAACGGTTTGAGTTTTTCGGTATCAAAATCGAGGCAAGAGTATATAAATCAACTGGTAAAACACCTTTTAGACCATTGGGAATTTTAAGACCAATTTTGTATTGGTTTTAAAATCTGTTGGTTTCGTTTGCTCTTTTGCATCTTCTGTTATTTTTTGAAGGAAAAGCAAAAAGCATGTATTACGTTTGCTACATATTTTTCATTCGTCGAATAAAAGTAAGGAAGGATAATGTGTGACGGTTAGTCTAAGCAGAGAGATAATTATTATTAGATTAACATGAATGCTATATCTTTGACCCATTCAACCACATATGGTATTTTTATTTTTAATCCGCATGAAAAGTTGATCTCAAAGGTTTCCGTTCTTTTTTCCAAAATCAAGAACGTCGGGCTATTGCTTTCCTTTTGGTCTGCTTAAAAACATTAGGAAAATTTACAATTATTTTTTTGGTTCCGACCAATAAAATAATTGAATTTTGATAAACAAACACTTCATTTGAATTGCAGCCTACTTGTTGCGATTCTTATTCTAATTTCTCAAATGTTGTTTTATTAAGCAGCATGATGTGAACTTTAAATTTGAACGGAATTTGGCGCACTTGTTGTGAAAACAAGGAGTAATGCTGTATTTAACCCCAATCCATCTTCAATTGAATCACCTAATGTTACAAATTATACAATCCATGAAAAGATTCCTTACATTGTTGCGTACAGAAAATTTCTGTTTCTGTATCAAAATGTTGTTTTTCGTTTTGGGTGCATTGGCTCCATCGGTCGTACAGGCTGGCGGACCATTACTCGGTAAAAACAACAGACCCGAAGCATTTTCCCATTGGTTGCCCTTTGTTCAAAATGCAAACGGCGTTTACACCTTAGCTGCTTCTATCACGGTCACAGAGTCATCTGGTACGGCCAATAACGATGGAATCATATGTAATGGCGCCACGGTCACGCTGGAAGCCAACACTGGAGACTCTTACAATTGGAGTACAGGCGCCAACACCAAAAGTATTTCGGTTTCGCCAGCTGCCAATACTACCTATACTGTAACGGTAACAACTGGCGGAACGCCCATGACCGCTTCAACTACGATAACGGTTAATGCCTTGCCTACGCCATCTACATCCGTATCAGAGAATTCAGGCACAGCCAACAATGATGGAATCATCTGTGTAGGCGCCTCGGTTGGAATAACTGCAAGCGGTGGCAGTTCTTATTCTTGGAATACGGGTTCAAATACTGCAACGATTAATGTATCACCTGCATCTACAACTACTTATACGGTAACCGTAACCAATTCAAATGGTTGCACAGCTACAGCCAACCGAACGATAACAGTCAACGCCCTGCCAGTTCCAACTGTATCAATTGCGGAGACTTCAGGAAATAACAACAACGATGGGACTATTTGTCTTGGCGCCAGCGTAACGCTTACTGCTGGGGGGGGTAATTCTTATAATTGGAGCACGGGAAGCAACAACGCATCCACAACCGTTTCACCAAGCGTTACTACGACTTATACCGTTACTGTAACCAATTCGAATGGTTGTTCCAAAACTACCACCACCACCATTACGGTGGCCACCCCCTCTCAAGTTCCCGATCAAACTTATTGCCGTAATGCAGCACCAGTCAATTTATTAACACTGGCGCCCCTGGGTTTGACCTTCAGCGGTCCGGGTGTAGTGGGTACCATTTTTACCCCTTCATCTGTAGATAATTCTGTGTCGGATTTGCAGATCAAGGTTACTTATGAATGTAATTTGCCAGGCACCAACAGCAACATGGCAAACATTAACGTTCATTTGAATCCATCGCCGGTTGCTACGTTGAAAGATGTACTTG
Organism: Bacteroidota bacterium; assembly: GCA_018969455.1. Lineage (GTDB taxonomy): Bacteria > Bacteroidota > Bacteroidia > Chitinophagales > Saprospiraceae > M3007. Next base: position 2,842 of record JAGWYI010000038.1, read on the forward strand.
CAGACTGTGTGGCCCCCGGGCAGCAAATTAACCTGCAAAGCATGTTTAACGGCGCAACTTCGGGTGGTACATTCACGATTTCACCCAGCTTGACAATTACAAATACAAGCATCTCTGCGCCTGCGTCGGGAGGATGTTTCAGTGTTACATACACTGCCCCCAACCCGAATAATTGCCCTGGTTCTCCTTTTACCAGCACCAAAAACTTGATGATTACCACCAAGCCCAACCCTCAATTCACCATTTCAGGGCCGGGCGGTGCAACTATTTGTCAGGTTGGTGGAAACATCAGTTTTACGGTCAATCAATCCAGCAACGGGCCCAACCAGGTATTAAAAGTGAATGGCGTCACCAAGCCAATAGGAACGGCATTTTCTTTGCCAGCACCTGGCATGGCAGGTACCTCCATTACCTATACTTTTACCCTTACCGAAACGAACAATACGCCTACAGCATGTGGTACTTTGCCTGGAAATCCCTACACGCCTTGTACGGGAACAACTACAAAGATCATAACGGTTTACAATGATGGTTTGTGCGGAACAACGGATATCCCGTTCCAGAGTGAATGTGATGCAAACATCGACGACCCGGTTTTTGATGTTTGTCCGGTTTCTACCAGCCCCTATTTCCAGGCAGGTTGCGCATTTATCAATGTTACCATTTCTTACCCCATTGTAGAAGCGCAATTGACGAGCACCAAAGATTTGATCTTCTGCTCCACCCCTAATTTTCAGGTAAATTATCAAGGTCGGAATGTATTTAACAGTATTCCGGGCTTTAATACCAAATTGGGTGACATGACCGGTCTTGATGTTATTTGTGATGTGTTGAATTTCTGTATTTGTATCGGATTCCTTGACATTGAATGGCATCCACTGGGTGCGCTTGGCGCTTGGTGTAACAAATCTCTGGCTGATTTGGTTAGCGATGCGATAGCAGGCCTTACCAACTCTGGCGGATACGGTGGTATTGTGGTTGCCGACTCAGATGGCGATGGCGCCTTTGATGAGATTTTGGCTGATTATGACGGATTTCCACAAAATCAAACTGCTATTGTTCCTAACAACATGAGCAAGCAGGCTGGTATAATTACAGTACGCCACGTTGCAGGATGGCCCTTTAAAGCCGATCAGGTGTGTGGTGCTGCGACGGTTGAATCATTCAACCTTTTGGATGCGTTGTCTCCCTTTATTGATGCAATTCCGATTGCAGGTCCAATCATTTCTGCAATCCTCACAGGCTTGAGCTGCGATATTCCATTGGCATTTACCAACTCAACCGATGTCCAGGTTCCAGTAATTAACGACGTTCCACCTGTTTTTGTAAATTGCCCAAGCCAGTATGTCTTCTCTGAGGATCTTGCTTGCAGCACAACGGCGGATTGGTCAATTCCTGTAGCACAAGACGGTTGTATAGGGGGCAATCTGGTGTATAAAGGTCGTACTGCGGGTACTTCTACAACCTATTTCAGTGGCACACCAACACCAGTCCTTACAGTTGCTTCAAACGGATCAGGTGTTTATCAAACAGGTGGCCCTGTTTCCGGATCCAATCTGCCTACCGGCAACCATACCGTAACTTACACGGCTTATTCCTGCCGTGGGTTCTCTTCGTCCTGTAGTTTTGTGGTGACGGTTAATTCAGGCAATCCATTGCTGGAAGTTCCCAATAACATCACTGTAGCCACCGATGTAGATCAGTGTCAGGCTGTAGTTACGGGTCTTGGGCCTGTTTCCGGGGTAGGTTGCGCAACCTTGATCAATTACAGTGTAACTTATCCGGCCGGCTCAGGTTTGTCCAATTTTTCAACTGGCCTGCCTTACAATTCGACCAACAAGGGCAAACATATGGATGTAAGCGGTTTGATATTCCCGCTTGGCACCACTACGGTAACGTACATTTTGAATGTGGATTTGAATAACAACGGCACCATTGAAACCAACACCAATGAAAGCCAAACAAAGCAATTTACGGTTACAGTAGTAGACCTGCAAGCGCCTAAAGCAGTTTGTGTGGATCAGGAAGTCAAGTTGGATAACACTGGCAATGCCACTGTTTTTGCCTTAAATCAAAATAATGGAACGCCTTTCATCAATGGAGGCTGTACCGACAACTGTACGGGGCCACTTACCATCCAGATTCAAAAACCTGGCCAGCCTTATGCCGCATCTGTTCAATACAATTGTGGTGAAGTTGGGGCCAATTTTGTCAATTTGAAGGTAACGGATGCCAAAGACAACAGCAGCACTTGCATTGCACGTGTAAAGGTGATCGATTATTTGGATGGAATCAACATTCAGATGGCCTTGCCGCAATTGTGTCTGGGATCTACCAATCCTTCCCAATTGAATTTTGCCAATTATTTGTCTATCACCCTTGCCAATGGACAGGTTTTGTCGCACAGTGTTGGTGGATTTAATTCTGGACCACTGGTGGGTTCACGCGGTTTCTTTGCCATTACAGCATTTGCGCCATCTAATGGCTCGACCAACGATCCTGGTACCATTACATTTGATGGTGTATATACGCCCGGCACAGGCTCCGGTTTTGTAACGATTTCTTACCTGTTGCTCCCACCGGGCTTCGTGATGCCTCCAGGTGGAAATGTACCGCTCAGCGGTTGTTTCCGGATGGGTCATAAGGTTATAGAAATCCGTCAACCACTCGTGATGGGTTCTCCAGAATGTAAATGTTTGATCGATGAAGAGCGCGTTGTGGATCTCGGCATCATCAAAGGAGGTTTGGAACCATATACCATTCAATATTCAGGTACCCGCCTTGACGTAGATGGCGATGGTATCCCAGATGATGCAGATGGTTCTTACACTTACAGCGTTGCAAATGGCCACAACATTAACGATTTCCAACAGGATCTCGGCGAATTGCGCGTGGTTTATACCCAGCCTACATGGTCATTCACAGTTGTAGATGCACGCGGTTGCGAACTCTTCCGCTCTGGCTCTTGCGACAATGATGACCTATTGATTGGCCCAAGTATTACTTGTCCGCCATCTAACCTGACCCTCACTACAGAGGAATACCTTTGCGAAAGCCAGTACGACTGGACTCACCCGCTGCCTACCGACAACTGCGCGGTGGTGTTGTATGATTACCGGATCAAAAATCCGGACGGCACTATCGAAGGTCCATTTAACCTGAATGCCTTGTTGAATATCGCCCCAGGAGCGCCACTGAACCAGTTCTTTGATGCTACTTACGAATTCCAACTCGGCACCTCTGTGGTAACCTACTACGCAGAAGACGCCCAAGGAAACTTCACATCCTGCACTTTCCAAATTAAAGTTACCGACAACGATCCTCCGCACTTCATCAACTGCCCATATCCGCCAGTTGTTCAGGATGCAGAAACAGGCCACTGCGATGCTTATGTGGATTTCGCCCTGCCCTTGGCAACCGATAACTGCAGTATTCCGGTTGTAAAACAAATCGACAACACCGGCCTAAGCACAGGCAGTCGTTTCCCGGTTGGTACCACTGTGATGTACTGGGAGGCCTCTGATCCAACTGGAAACAAAGATACTTGTCAAGTTAAGGTAATTGTAAACGATTACTGGCAAGTGCCGCAATTGACCTGCCCGGCTAACGTATTGAAAAACAACGATACCTGGCTGTGCGGCGCCTATGTAAACAACATTGCGCCTACGGTTGCTGGCCCCTGTAAAAACAACTACGGCATCACGTACTCTATTTATGCCGATGCGGCCTTAACCGTCCGCAAAGATTGCGGGGTTGCCGATGCAAGCGGTCAGTTCTTTGACGTGGGCGAAAGCTGGGTTAAATATACCGTACAAAGCCAACCGCTTCTTTTGATTACAGAGGTAACCCAATCTGGCGCTGTAGACCGAATCGAAATTTCAAATCTCGGACCTGCTGCCATCGATATTACCTGTCTGGAAGTAAAACGTTCGTCTGGAACTCCGGCAGCCAATCAGGTTATTGGTCCGGTTAGCCAACTCCCTTCTTTGGCTCCGAGCATTCTGCCTGTAGGCGGAACCCGGGTATTCAACTTCTCCTTCGATGCCGCAGCCAACCTGCCTGCTTGCTATACCATTTCCTACATGGGAACCATTTTCGACGAAGTGGCAACCAACGGGTTTGCCGGTTGCAACGGATTTACAGGGACGCTCGCAGGCGGCGATGTGATTCGCAAGTGCGAAGATGACTCAAATAAAGCAGCGGATTGGGTATTGGCAGAAAACTGCTACCCGCTTACAATCGGGGCCATCAACCCGGATTTGCAGGTGATGCCAAACAACGGCACCAAAACTTCTTTGCAGTCTATCCTGCCAAGCAAAGCTACTTGCACCTTTAAAGTTACCATTAAAGATGCAGAAAATCCGTTCTGTGGCAAGTTGACATCCAACACTACTTACAACGGTCCCGGCATCGCCAACATTAGCGCTGCCACTTGCAACCGGTCTACCATCACCATTCCGGCAGGCAACTGCATCATTGGTGACATCGTGTTCAACCGCACCGGTACGGCAACACCTGCAAACTCCACCATGACTTTGATCAGCCCAAAAGGCATTAAAGTGGTTTTGAATAAAATTCCACAGGATTCCATCGCTGCCTTGTTTGCCCAAAAAGCAGAAGGCACCTGGACGCTTGACATCGTACCAAAGCCAAACCAGACACCCACGCTGACTGGCTGGTCTTTGACCGTAAATTGCATCGCCAACTTTGATCTCGCCAACCAAACGCTGAACAATGCGCCCGGTCAATGCGGACAAAACTTTACCTGGACACACCCGTATTTTGTGGATAACTGCTTCAACGGCACCATTTCCGTTGCTTACAGCTCAAACGATGCTGCTTGTGTTCCAACTGGTGGTCAGTTGCTCGGAAAAGGTGGATATTCAACGACTCAATTCTTCTGTGTAGGTACGACCAAAGTAACTTATACCTTGAAGGACGCTGCAGGCAATGTATCGACTTGTGGTTTCAATGTAACCGTTAAAGATGTTGAAAAACCGAAAGTGGTTTGTCCTGCCGACATTTTCATCAACCTGAATGGCGGCGAATGCGGTAGATATGTTTCTTACGGCCCCGTGAGTGCAAGCGACAATTGCATGGTTAAAGACACCGTAATGAACCCGCCATCCGGCTCCTGGTTTGCGATTGGTGATAAAACGGTAACCATCACTGTAACAGATAAATCCGGCAATACACAAACCTGCTCTTTTGTGATTCATGTAATCGAGCACGTTCCATCTTCTTCCGCACTGGTTTGCAACGATTTGACTCATGTTTCACTGGATTCTACCTGCGTTTACGTGGTAGACGCAGATGCAGCTCTTGAAGGTGATGATTATCACTGCTACAGCGACTATATCATTAAAATTAAAAACAATGTAGGCGTTGTAGTTGGAAATACCTTTAACGCGTCCAACATTGGCACTACTTACACTGTAACTGTATTGGATCCTGAAACCGGTAATTCCTGCTGGACAAACATGAAAATCGAAGACAAACTGGCTCCGAAACTCAAGTGTCCGGCAAACATCACCATCGGTTGCAGTGAATCTACCCAGATTGCGCACACCGGAAACGTAAACATCCAGGATTGTACGAATACAACCACCGTGGTAGACGACAACTTTACCGATTTGGGTGATTGCGGCAGCCCGCGCGCGCGCATCGTTCGTACTTTCATTGTTACCGATGCATGGGCCAATCAATCTACTTGTTCTCAAACCATCACCATCGCCAACTTTAATTTGAACGATGTGGTGTTCCCGGCTGACAAAACTGTAGATTGTGAAACCCTTTACGGCAATCCAAATGGTACCAAACCTGCTTTCACAGGCGCTCCAAGCATCAATGGCGCTTCCATTCTGGGCGCTGTATTGTGTAATGCAAAGGTGAATTTCACCGATACATACTACGAAGGATGTGCCGGAACTTCTACCATCCTGCGTCAATGGAGTGTGTTGAGCGATTGCTTGCCGCTTTCGGCCAACAACCCAGTTTCATACACACAACGCATCAAAGTGGTTGACAATGGCGGTCCGGTGTTTAATTGTCCGGCAAATGTGACCGTTTCCACCGATCCATTGTCTTGTTGCGCTACTGCTGCATTGCCCGATATTATAGTTTCTGAAGGATGTTCGCACATCCAGAATCTGCAGGCAAAAGTTACTGGCAACAATCCAGTAAATGGAAACATCATCACCTTTACGGTGAACGGATATTTGGGTGATTTCCCGGCCAATAACTACTGGAATCCTGATACGCTTGCCATTTTCCCATACACCCAGTGTTTGCCACAAGGCACCTATAACGTGACCTATACAGCATCTGATGAATGTGCAAATACTTCGAAGTGCTCGTTCAAGTTGACAGTGGCCGACCTGGTACCGCCTGTTTCAGCGTGTGATCAATTTACTAAAGTTGCTTTGGGCGCCAACGGTGTTGCCCTGGTGGATGCCTCTACTTTCGACGATGGTTCAAAAGACAACTGCGCACCGGTTGAATTTAAAGCCCGTCGCATGCAGCCCAATACTTGCCAGTCTGACACCGTGTTTTATGATCAGGTGAAATTCTGCTGCTCCGACATCAACGATACGATCCTTGTCGTATTCCGGGTGTATGACGTAGATGTGCCTTCCGGCGAAATCGCCCGGGATGCATTTGAAGGCCGCTTCAATGATTGTATGGTGCAGGTGCATGTGGAAGACAAAATCAAGCCTTCTTGTACGCCTCCAGCCAACGTTACAGTTTCATGCGAAAACTTCGATCCTAGCCTTTGGGCTTATGGCAAAGCCGTCATTGATGACAACTGCTGCCTTGACCCAACCAAGTCATATCAAAGCCAAATCGGACTGACCCACGCTGTGAATCTCAGCCAGTTCGACACGGTTTGCAATAAAGGAACCATCACGCGCACTTTCCGTGCATTTGACTGCGGTGGAAACTCCAGCCAATGCACCCAACGCGTATTTGTTACGTATGAGCAGGATTACTTCGTGAAATTCCCGAACGATGTGATCGTATCCGTATGTGACGGAACAGGCAACTATGGAGCGCCTACTTTCTTCGGAGAAGATTGCGAATTGCTAGGGGTATCCTTTGAGGATGAAATCTTTACAGTTGTTCCGGATGCTTGCTTCAAAATTGAGCGCAGCTGGACGATTATTAACTGGTGTACCTTCAATCCAAATCTGGGTTGCGTCAATGTACCGAACCCGAACCCAAATGTGATTGTCAACAATCCGGCTAATCTTCCGGGTGTAACGGTATCTCCTGCAGGTACCCTGGCGCCCTGGAACCCAACGGTTGTTAAGGTTAATCCAACAGATGCAAGTCCAACCAACTACTCGATTTTCTACGACGCAAACGCAAACTGCTACAAATACAAGCAGGTCATCAAGATCATTGATACGCAAGACCCAACCGCACAATGCCCGGCATCTCCGGTTGAATACTGTGATGTTACGCCAAACGACCCACAATTGTGGAACGAAATGTACTGGTGGGACAATGTAATCTCTTCCCACGACTTGTGCGAAGGCGATGCTGATTTGTCTATCACAGCAACCGATGCTTGTTCAGGCGCAAATGTTAATTTCCGCTACCTGTTGTTCCTCGATTTGAATGGAGACAACGTAATGGAAACGGTAGTGAGCAGTACCAACCTGCCAGGTGTAAACAACGTACAGTTCGATAACATCAATACACCCAATTACAGCGGCGGCACTCCACGTGCATTTGATGGTCGCCCGGTTCCACAAAATCAGAAGTGGCGCTTCGGTTTGGACTGGACGACTTCCGGTACGAATGTAACCGCAAAAGTGCGTTTTGACAATACACAGTCGCCCATTCAGTTGCCGGCACAAGGCAACAATGTAATGCAGGGTGTAGTACCTCAACTGCCATATGGTAACCACAAAATCAAGTGGTTCATCGAAGACGGCTGCGGCAACGAAACGATTTGCGAATACACTTTCGTGGTGAAAGATTGCAAAAAACCAACCGTTGTTTGTTTGAACGGCTTGAGTGTGAACATCATGCCAACCCAAATGATCCAACTGTGGGCAAGCGACTTCCTGCAATATACAGAAGACAACTGCACGCCAGCCGATCAGTTGAAAATAGCAATCCGTAAATCATCGGATCCAACACCGGGCTTCCCGGTTGATGCACAAGGCAACCCAATTACCAGTGTGACTTTCTCTTGCCAGGAATTGGGTACGCAGTTGGTTAAACTGTGGTCTATTGACAAAGCGGGCAACGCCGACTTCTGTGAAACGTATGTGATTGTACAAGACAATATGGGGAATTGCCCGCCATCTGCTGGCGCTGCAAAAGTTGCAGGTGTATTGTCTACTGAAAACGTAAACGGTGTGGAAGATGGTAACGTTGAAATCACAGGTTCTGGCAATGCGATCCCAACCTTCACGTTTACCCAAATGTCAGATGGAAACGGCAACTATAATTTCAATGCCATTCCATTGAATTCGAACTCGACAGTTACGCCAACCAAAGACGATAACCCGCTCAACGGTGTATCTACTTACGACCTGGTGTTGATCTCCAAACACATCCTTGGAATTGAGTCGCTGAACAGTCCATATAAGATGATTGCTGCCGATGCCAACAAATCCGGATCTATTACAACCTTCGACATCATCGAATTGCGTAAATTGATTTTGGGCATCTATCAGGAATTGCCGAATAATACCAGCTGGCGCTTTGTTGACAAATCCTATGTATTCCCGAATGCTTCCAACCCATTCCAGGGCCAAATCATGGAAAGCAAATCAATTGACAACATCACATCCAGCATGCTGGGTCAGGATTTTGTCGCTGTGAAAGTGGGGGATGTGAATGGCAACGCCATTGCCAACAGTGCTATGTCAAGTGATGATCGCACCAGTGGAACCTTGTTGTTCGATGTAGAAAATAAATCGGTAACTGCCGGTGAAATTTTCACCGTAAACTTTGCTGCTGCCGAGAAAGTGGCCGGATACCAGTTTACGATGAACTTCAAGGGATTGGAAGTGGTAGATGTATTGCCGCTTGCAAAGGACATGAAACCACTAAACTTTGGCGTGTTTACCAATTCCATCACAACTTCTTACGATGGAGAAGAAGAAGGTGCTTTTGCGGTGCGTTTCCGGGCAACACAATCAGGCCAAATTAAAGACCTGTTGTACTTGTCAAGTTGCATCACCAAAGCAGAGGCTTACAAAAATGGAGAACGATGGAATGTTGCCTTCCGTTTTAACAACAACGGCACATCAACCATTGCAGGTGTGGGTTTTGAGTTGTATCAAAATCAACCCAATCCGTTTGTAAACAAAACCAGCATTGGTTTCCATCTTCCTGAAGCGAGCAACGCCACTTTGAGCATCTTCGACGAAACAGGTCGTGTGATTTACAACCAAAAAGCAAATTATGCGAAAGGTTATAACACGGTTACCCTGGATCGCGCCTTGTTGAATACAGTGGGCATGTTGTATTACAAATTGGAAACCGCAACCGACAGCGCAACCAAAAAAATGATCCAAACCCGGTAGGGTCAACCCTCGGGTTGTCCAACTACCCCGGCATGTTCTACAAATATTCCGGACCGGTTGACCAACCCGCTAATCACAAACGGCTGCCACACGAAACTGTGGCAGCCGTTTTAGTGTGATCCAAACCAGGCTTTTCCGGATTTTGTGGAAACTCTGAATAATTTCTCGGATGAGAACGGATTAATAAAGCTGGATGTGCACAAAACCTGGCATTGCGAAGAATACCTAGGTTCTGCAACAGGATTCAAAAAATCTCTATAGAATCAGACAAAGGCACGGAGAGACTCGAAGAAAAAAATCCAGGTGTATGGCTGTGTCGAGCATTTTATGCTTCCTGTTAAAAACTTTTGTAAAGGGCCTTCAGCCTAACCAATGAAAATCAAGCGTTTTTGTCCCTATAATTTTTTATTTAATGCGTCAATTCAAGCACAGAATGCGTCTTGTTGCGGGTAACAAGCGCTAAATCTGGCGCGTGTAAAAGGTCAATTCCAAAACTTGGTATCATTTCCTTTATTTTTTTCTGCCAGGCATCCGACCGCATTTGATCCGGCATGCACCGCTCCAACAATTCCAACATGATGCTTACCGCAGTAGATGCTCCCGGCGATGCACCCAGCAAGGCCGCAATGCTGCCATCGGTAGAACATACAATTTCGGTACCAAATTCTAATACACCCCCTTTTGCATCATCTTTTTTTATCACTTGAACGCGCTGACCTGCATAGGCCAATTCCCAGTCATGGGCTTGAGCATTGGGCACAAACTCCCGCAAACCTTCCAGTCGATCTTCCATGCTTTGGGTAACTTGTTGGATCAAATACCGGGTAAGCGGAAGATTGTGAATCCAGGCGCCAAACATGGCTTTCAGATTATCGAGGTCGATGGAGCGGGGCAAATCCAGAATTGAACCTTCTTTCAAAAACTTGGTGGTGAATCCAGCATATGGTCCAAACAACAAAGCCTTTTTGCCATCAATAATCCGGGTATCCAGGTGTGGAACAGACATAGGCGGTGCGCCCACCGCTGCTTTTCCGTACACCTTTGCATGATGCCGTTCGATGAGTTGCGGGTTTTTACAAATCAGCCACTGGCCGCTCACCGGAAAACCACCGTAACCCTGACCCTCTTCGATGTCTGATTTATCCAACAGGGGTAAGGAACCTCCACCTGCTCCAATGAAAACAAAATGAGCAGTAACCCTTTTCTCATGGCCAGTTTGATGGTCTTGTATCTCTAACTGCCAATTTTTATCCGACTTGCGGTTTAAACGCAATACCTCTTGTTGTAAAAACACCTCCACACCATACCGTTCTTTCAAATGCATGAACATATTGCGTGTGAGCGAACCAAAGTTGACATCCGTACCCAAATCCATATGAGTAGCAGCCAATTGGTCCGACGCCGGGCGATCGTCCATGATGATCGGCATCCATTCCCTAAGTTGTAAATGGTCGGTACTAAATTGCATGGAATCGAAAAAATGGCAATTTTGCATGGCATCATACCTTTTTTTCAGAAATGCCATGTTTTCAGTGCCAGAAACCAAGCTGAGATGAGGAATAGAGTGGATAAAATCTTTGGGCGATTTAATATGACCTTGTTCAACCAGATAGGCCCAAAATTGCTTCGAAACCTCATAAGATTCGTAGATATGAAGCGCCTTTTTTAAAGAAATGGCGCCATCGGGCATTTCGGGTGTGTAGTTTAACTCGCAAAGGGCGGCATGCCCGGTGCCGGCATTGTTCCAGGCGTCAGAACTTTCGGCTGCAACCCGATCCAGTTTTTCGAAAATGGCAATTTTCAAATCAGGATTCAACTCCTGAAGTAATACACCCAGGGTGGCGCTCATGATGCCAGCGCCAATAAAAACGGCATCGTAATGATGATCCGGATTGTGTTCAAAAATGGACATGTGGTATGTTTTAGGAAATCTGACAGGGAGTAAGGCATGTAAATTCCGGGGCAATTCCCGTAGAGATACACTACCTTTGTCCTGCAAATATCAAACAAAACTTATCTTACTCATGTCTTGCAAACTACTTTTG
>JAGWYI010000663.1 GCA_018969455.1 Bacteroidota bacterium
CGCGATTTATTGGAAATCGCACGAAATCAAATTGCGAAATCCAATGTAGAAAATTTGGTGCGGCGACCCCTCCCTCAAAGCTGGAATGCTTTGGAGTGTTTTGCGCATCTAAATGCAATTTACGATTATTATTTGCCTAAAATAGAACTTAGCATACATAAAGCCAAAGCCCGTCGCTGGTATCGGGTCGATGAATTCAAATCGGGATCGTATGGTAAGTCTCTGTTGCGAAGAATCAACCCGGAGAATCGAAAGGCCCGACCACGTAAGAGTCCTAAAAAATTCAATTTTCAAGGCGCCCAACTTGGTCCTGAAACCATTAAAGGTTTTATTATTAATACGGAGCGCTTGTTGCGCTATGTTCAACAGTCAAAGGAGCTTGATCTTACCATGCCTCGGATACCTGCTGCACACAACCGATGGTTTAAATTGAACCTGGGCGATCTTTACTGCTACCTGCTTACACATGCGCAGCGACACTTCCTGCAAATACAGGATCTGATCGCCCAGGCCCATTAACTAAAGTCCAAACATCAACCCAGCGGTTAATCCCAACATGCCGGTTTTCCCCTGCAAATCATAGCCGGTGTGATCGGGAACAACGTTGCTCAGGCCGCCCGCGTACATAATTCCAATGCGCAAAATGGATATTTTCAATCCAGCTTCCACTACTATGCCGGTCTCTCCCGGTTTGTAATCATCCTTGTCGGAGGTTCCAAATTTCAAATCCCCCTCATCGGTTAGGTTGATGTTAAATGGATTCGTTCCGGTGCCAGAAGTTTTGGATTGGTATTGGCCGGCTACCCCAAATCCTAAATAGGGACCAATCCCAAAATACAATAATCGTCCATTATAGGCCAATTCTACAGGAATTTGCACATATATCGGGCGGGACGTGCCTAAATATTGCAATCCCAGCGCACTGTAATCTATGCCAAATCCTTTGGTTACCAAATCAATGCCCGTCCGCAACCCAAGCCGTCCAACCAAGGGGATTTCGGCAGCAATACCAACCAGCCCTCCATTTAGATTCTTTTTGTACTGGTTGAAGCTTTCAGCGCTCGCGCCGCTAAAGGTCATGTTGCTTGTATTCACACCGGCTCGAATTCCAAAACGCAAGTGGTTTTGGGAAAATGCGGTTAAACAAAAGCATGAAAACAAGCCAAGGAAAAATAATTTTTGCATGGTCCAATTATCGGTTAAGTTAAAAAAGGTGTTCCAAAAACGTCTCAAAAATGCATTTTGGTATTCCTTTATTTTAAGGAACAACCTGATAAATTAAAAGAACCTCGTATTTGGAGCTTCCCGCGGCTGTTTTTACCGAAATATCAAGCCTTCCTGATTTGCTTGGTGTGTACTTCAAACTAAAGCGATTGCCACTTTTTGTAAAAAATTCGGGTTTACCTGACCCTGTAAACAGCGCAAATTCATACACCTCAGACGCTTCAAATTCAAATACTTCCGGACGGTTCCGCTTCAAATTTTTAAAAGCGGGCGCTCGAATGCATTTAGCCACTACATCAGCATCAAGGGCATCAGGCAAAAGCAAGGTTGAGTCTGCTATTACTTTTTGAAATATGGAATTTGAATCAAATCCTAAATTCCAATAAGGAGAATCGTCTTCAGGCATTCGTTCAAAGGTTTGTTTCGAAATGGGCTTTTCCAGCAACTGGTCGGAATCATGTTCCGGCAAATGCGAAAAAATGGCTGCCTGCGGTGGTATTGCAAACCACAGTGGATCAAAATCTTTCACATTCTTCATTCGCCCTTTGTTCCGGATGCCACCACCCGCTCCCCAGGTGGCATCAAATATGTAAGATTTATCCTCAATCTTAATGATGTTCCAGGCATGATTGGTATCCTTGAATTTCATGCCCGGACGATAAGAATACCCTTTTGCATATCCGATAATTTTTCGAATATCAAGCCCCATTTCCTTGCCTAATTCTAAATAAAGGTTGCTGTAACCTTCACAAACGGCTTTCTTCTTCCTTAATACCTGTTCTGCTGAATTTTCGCCGTAATCACCGCTGTTGTATCCATCGTCGTTGTAACGAATGTTGTCTGTAAGCCAAATGTAAATAGCGCGTGCCTTTTCCCAATCTGTCTTGGCTGGTTTTTGCAAATATGCCGCTAACGTCTGTATGCTTCTTTCGGCATTTCGAGGTACACTTCGCGCATAAGCGTCAATCGATACATAGGAATCATGCTGGCAAATGCCAATAGAAAGCATGAAAAAAAGGTAAAATACGGTTAAAATTGTTTTTTTATTCATGTTAGAATTTATTGATTTTATTTTTTAA
>JAGWYI010000664.1 GCA_018969455.1 Bacteroidota bacterium
GCATAACGATCTTTATAAATCATTATAAATCAGCGAAATCCATCCTGATTTATCCACAAAATCCGGCGAGTCCTGGTAAAAATCGGAATTTGGCACAGATTAGTGCTTTTTGCATCTTTTTGTGTGCAGGTATTGTCCAGGCATTTGTCATTCATAATGCCGTAAAACGCATATGAACGAACCAATTTAGACATTTGGCAAACAAAAAAGGCAACAAGCAGTGTAATTGGCAGGCAGACGACAAAACCAATGCCATGTTTTGTTAATAATTGTTATCAGAGGATTTTCCCGTCGGCCATAATCTCGAGTTCGTATGTTTTTGAAGTACCCGGATCAAAATGCTCATGGTCTCCCTGCGCACGTCCTTCTCCAATGAAAATAACCCAATCGGCATCTATGGTTGCAACCGCGCGATGAATTACATCTCCCTCCACGCGGGTAAACGCAATGACCTTTCGATCAAGAGGATTTCCCTGAACATCATAGGTTGCCAATACATATTCATAATTCAGCAAATCGGCTTTCCACCACACCAGGGCGATAAATTGTTCTGTATCATCTATGGCAAAGCAGGGTACATACTCAATATAATCATCTTCACCATTGTGGGTTTCAGGTGCTGCTTCAATATATTGCGCTACCATTTCGGCGGTAAACTGCTCATTTTCGACACTAAAAACGTGGTGGGTGTCTTCGCCCAGGGTTACCGGCATGGAAACTGGCGGAAATTTGGCAACAAATGCGTGGAAAGGAACCTGCATGGTGATTACAGTGCGCTGGCAATCAGTTCTTTGTTAATTTTTCGAATCATTCCGCGCAAAACGGCTCCGGAGCCGCCCACTTCTACAAATTCGGAAATTCCGGCTGCGGCCATGTTTTGGATGGTTTGGCTCCAGCGCACCGGTGCGGTCAGTTGGGCCACCAAATTGGCACGTATGGCCTCGGGGTCTTGTTCGGGGCGGGCATGAACATTTTGGTATACTGGGCAAATAGGCGCCTGGATGTGGGCGGCGCGAATGGCCTCGGCCAGTTCATCTTGAGCGGGTTGCATAAAAGGCGAGTGGAATGCTCCACCTACGGCAAGCGCTACCACGCGCTTGGCGCCGGCTGCTTCGAGCAATGGAATGGCTCGTTCGATGCCTTTTTTTGAACCGGAAATTACCAATTGGCCTGGGGTATTGTAATTGGCGGGAACCACAATTTCTTCCGTTATTTCGGCGCAAACGCGTTCTACCTCCGCATCGTCCATGCCTAAAACGGCTGCCATGGTGCTTTCGGCCAATTCACAGGCCTTTTGCATGGCAAATGCGCGCTGTGCCACCAATTTCAAGGCTTCTTCAAATGAAAGTGCGCCTGCAGCGGCAAGGGCGGTGAATTCGCCCAGCGAGTGACCGGCGACAGCTGCAGGTTGAAATTCGGCGCCCGCTATTTTGGCTCGCACCATGCTTTCCAAAAACACAGCAGGTTGGGTAACCTTGGTTTGTGTTAGTTCCTCCTTGCTCCCCGAAAACATCACATCGGTGATACGCCAGCCCAAAATTTCATTGGCCTGCTCAAATAATGCCTTGGCTTGCGGGCTGGATTCGTACAGGTCCTTGCCCATTCCCTCAAACTGGGATCCCTGCCCGGGAAAAACGTATGCTTTCATGGTGTTCTGTTTAAAGGTCGCAAATGTACTGCATTGCTTTTATTTCAAAAAACATTGCTGCAGGGCCTTCCAAAGCAGCCCTTTGCGGGTTTTATCGGGCTCCAGCACGGAAAGGGGTTCGGAAAACAACCAAATTGTGTTGTAAAAGGGCGTTGGTATGTAGCAGGGAATTTCTGTTTGCAAACCAATTTGTTGGGGTGTAAAGCCCAGCACCAAAACGGTTTCCGCTTGTTTCTCTTTCAAAAAGGAAATTACCGATAAGCCATTGGGATTGGTAGACTCTATCCAGAAGGTGTCTTTTTCCGGGTTAATTTGCGCAGCGCTTAAGATTTTTATCAAAAAATCACGGTTTCCGGGGCTCTCTGGCTCATGAAGTACCAATAACAAAATGCCGCGCGCAAATTGCCCAAGGCCTGCTTCGATGACAGGTTCCTCGGGCGCCAAAAAGAAGGAATCATCTGGTGAAAACAACATAAAAATCAATTGACAACAGCCAACAAAGATAGGGTATTTTATCTGAAATACAAAGGCATTAAATGTCTATACCTTTTATAGGGTAATCCGAAAAAGAACTAGGTTATTAAACCAGACAAAAAACAAATAAAAACCACCAAATTTAGTCAAAAAAAAATTAAAATTTGGGCTTAT
>JAGWYI010000039.1 GCA_018969455.1 Bacteroidota bacterium
GGGCGCGTCATTGCGCAACTGTTTGTCGAGCCAGTCATATAAGCGACTTACCGCCTCCTGTTCATTGAAATAAGGCGATGCAAGCATTTTGCGCAAGCGATTGCGTTCATATTTTGAAAACTCGGTAAGTAAGGAGATCAGTTTCTTGCTGGGCATTTTAATTGCTTGTAAATCATTTTTTTAGTTAAAATAAAAACAAAAAAAAATCCCGACAAGTTAGGAATAATGTTAGCATTTAATCCAAAAAATTCCCGAATCTTTGTAACGTGGAAAAATAAGCTGTTGATTGGCCCGCCAGGTCGACACAAGTCACCCTCTGAAACGAAAAAATTTCAACTCATGCACAAGAAGCAAGCTCTTCTGAAATTGAACCACAGCCCTATTTTCTTTTTTGGCTTATTGTTGTCACTTGCAATAGGCCAACCAGGGGCTTTGGCGCAATGTGATCGCGTTGGGCAAGTATTGAGTGTTACACCCGGTTGCGGCATTACGCTGGTGGACGTCAACAGCGGAGAAAAGTTGATGGCAGTTGTCGGCGTATCCAGCCTGAGTGGTGGACAATACTTCAGTTTTGAATCGGAAACAAGCGCTTTGCCCAATGGATGCAGCTCCAACAATCTACCAGTGGTGGCGCTTACCTGCGTTTCAGATTCATTGCCTTGTAATGCTGCATTTTCATATGAAGCAAATCTTCCAGGAGTTAATCAAGTCAATTTCAAGGCCATTGGATTCAGTGGAGCGACAGGCGCCAGTTATGATTGGAGCTTTGGCGATGGCGGAACAGCCTCGGTGAAGGAACCAAGTCATCATTATGCACAAGCGGGCGCCTATGAAGTTTGTCTGAAGATTTCAAACCTTTCCGGATGCTCTGATGAAATATGCAAAACCATTGTGGTGAATGGGCTGAGTAACGACTGCGGTTATACGCCCAAAGTTACGGTGGTAGGCCTTAACCTTCTGGCTACACTGGAGTCTTCCGATATAAACGCGTTGCCGCTCTCCAACGTTCAATGGTATACCAACAAGGGCACTCAAAAACTGGGGGAATCGCAAACCATTAAAGGTACCTTACCCGGATATGGCACTTATAAAATTTGCGTCAATTATGAAACGGGAAGCGCACAAAATGGCACGCTGTGTAGCTCCAGTGCCTGCCTGGATTTGAATGTGGCGGAACTGGATGCATGCGTTTTCCCCGCAATTGCCGAATTGGGCAATTTGTGTACCCCCTTAGACGCTCCGGTTTGCGGATGCAACGGACAATCCTACGAAAGCGAATGCGAGGCATTGAATGCCGGGGTGCTGGGTTGGTGGGCAGGATCTTGTGGCACTCAGCCTTCCAACAAATGCACCGCCGATATGGCCGTTGAGGTGCTTTCAAGTGATGTGGATGGTAAATTCACGGTGTTGTTTACCAACCTTGCACAGGGGAATTTTATTTTTGAGCAACTGGATTTTGGAGACGGAAGTCCTTTTTACAGCGAAACTCAATGGGACACAATCACCCATGTGTATTCCAAAAGTGGAATATACCGTGCCAACCTGACGGTTTGGGAAAACGAGACCCGAGTTTCGTCTTTAGTCAAGATGGTGGTTACCGATGCAGGGAGTCTGCATTCGGATGCCTTGCCGGAAACAACCGATTATGTACTTCCGGGTGATGCAAATGGCGACAAACGCGCCAATATGTATGACTTGCTCAACATCGGCGTGGGGTACTATACCGAAGGAATTCCGCGCCCACACGCCAACAGCAACTGGAAACCACAATTTAGCCCCAATTGGGAAGAGAACGTTGCCCAGGTAAATTACAAACACGTGGATTGTGACGGCGACGGTTCCATCAATGATTTTGATGCAAGCGTAATCCTGAATCATTATTCCGCACTGGATACCAACAAACTGGAATACCT
The DNA here is from genome assembly GCA_018969455.1 of Bacteroidota bacterium. Taxonomy (GTDB): domain Bacteria; phylum Bacteroidota; class Bacteroidia; order Chitinophagales; family Saprospiraceae; genus M3007. Next base: position 1,914 of record JAGWYI010000039.1, read on the forward strand.
CCCTGGCGCACCCCGATTGCGCGTACATTTTGATCAGGATACCCTCACCATCGATCCGCAAAACCCGCCACAATTCCTGGAAATAAACGCCAGCATCGAAATTGGAACAGCGGCTGTGCCTGCGATGGGCTTGTACGGGTTGGCCTTCGCCATGCAATATCCCGAGTTTGTCAACCACGACCCTGAAATATTTTACTCCAACGACTATTGGGGTTCTTTGTTGAACATGCTGCCTATTTCGAAAGATGTGTATAGCCGGCGGCAAATTGACATGGGCTTGGTGCGGAAAAACAAAATCCCAGCCAATGGATACGGTTTGATTGGCAAAATGACCCTAAAATCAGATATTATCATCATCATTGATATTGTAGGCAGGGCCGCAGGCGATGATAAAATTCCGCTCGTTATCCCCATTAAAGGGGTGCGCGGCATTGATGTAAACGGAAACGTCAAAACCATTTCGGCGCCCGTTCAGCTGGATACTTTGTGGATCAAACTGCTCCACCCAACGGTACATACCAAAGACCAAAGCACGCTTGATGCCCAGCTGCAACTTTTCCCCAACCCATGCACCAGCAACGTATCTATATTTACCGGTGAGTTGGACGCACAAAAAATAGAAATCCGAAATGTATTGGGGCAACTGGTTCAACAAATTTCAGTTAAACAAAAGGTGAGTCAACTGACAACCGACGATCTGGAACCCGGAATTTATACAGTACGGGTATTCTGCAGCGAGGGAATGGTTGAAAAGAAACTATTTAAGAAATAAAAAAAAGGCCCGTAAGCAACAAAACCATCGCTTACGGGCCTTTTTTTATATGATACGCCGCCTGAAAATTTTATTCTTCATGATATTGGCCAAAGGCCAAACCCAAAAGTGCGCAGCGCGAAATATTTAGAAACTGTTTTAAAACGGTTTCTAAATATTTCAATTGTAAAACATCCACTTACCAATTTCCTTGAGGGTCACTTTCTTGCCATACAGCAAAATTCCGACCCGGTAAATGCGCCCGGCAAGCCACACAAAAAAGTAGGCCGAGATTACCACCAGGATTAAGGAAATGCCAACTTGCCACCAGGGCGGATTGAAAGCCATACGGAAAGGCATGACGATGGGAGAAAATAGAGGAAACATGGAAGCAAACACCATCAGGCCTGAATCGGGGTTTCTTACCCCCACAAATGCTGTGATGTAAAACGCCAGGATGATCGGAATTGTGACCGGCAGGGTAAGAGATTGGCCTTCGCCCATGTCGTCGCCCATGGCAGAGCCAATTGCAGCAAACATGGAGGCATAAATAAAGTATCCTCCCAGGAAAAATATGACAAAAGCGCTAACGATCACGGGCCAGTTTTGCCGACCCAATTCTGCAAAGATTCGAAGCGCATCTCCCTGTGCTTGTTCGGGATCAATGGCGCCGGGCCCTTGCGGCATGGAACTTTGCATTTGAGCCGGATCTACATGCAGGATCATTGGAAGGATAAAAGTAACTGCCGTGCTCAATATTACCCAGGCAATCACCTGTGTTAGCCCTACTGCCCCGGCGCCAATAATCTTGCCCAACATCAAATCGAAGGGGCGCACCGATGACATCATTACCTCCACAATTCGGTTGGTTTTTTCTTCCATGACCGAGCGCATAACCATTTGGCCGTACATCAAAACCATGAAGAACATGATAAATGCCATAATACCGCCAATAGCCAGGCCCACTCCGGCGGTATATTTGCTTTCATCTTCTCCGCTGCTGCTAATGTTTTCGGGGTCGATGGAGACTTCGGTTTCGAGCATATCCAGGCTACTCCGGTTGATGTGCAGGGAGTCAATTTTAAAATCGCGGATTTTATCGGCAATTTTTCGCTCGATGGCGTTGCTCTTTTCAGGCGCCAATTTGCTATCGGCATAGTAAAAAACGGTGTGTTCCTTCTTTTGAAGGGTCGGAATTGGAGGAACAAGAAGCACGCCGTTCAATTTGCCGTCTTTTACTTCTTGTTTGAGCTGTTCCAGGGTTTTCCCATTAGATTGCAGGTAATGGATGCCCTTATCGTCGGGCAACTGATGGATCATGTTGGCCTCATCGATCACAGCGACATCCAATTTGCCGCCGGTTTCATAACTGGACAATCCGATGATGACCAGCATGTATATCAACAAGCCCAAGGGCGCCAGCAAGGTGCCGATGATGAAAGAGCGTTTGCGCACACGCGTGAGGTATTCGCGCTTTACAATAAGTGAAAGTTTAGACATAAACCTGGCTATTGATTTGAATCGAGGAGGGGTTTAGAGCGCAACAGTTTCTTGAACACGCCGAATGAAAATTTCATTGAAAGTGGGTAAAATCTCTTCATAGCGCACTATGCGGGCTCCGCGGTGCATGAGAAATTCCAGAAGTTGGTTGTTTTTTTGTTCTTCAGCAATTTGGACGGTAACTGCTTTATCTGAAATTTCTTTTACCTGAAAATGATCGGCAATGTCGAGCGGAAGTGCATCCTGGGTTTCGGCGCGATACAGGTTTTGTTTGTAGGTATTTTTGATTTCCTTCACTTCACCATACAAAACATTTTTTCCATGATTTATCAGCACAATATGTTCGCACATTTCCTCTACCTGCTCCATGCGATGGGTTGAAAAAATAATGCTGATGCCCGATTTGTTCAATTGGGCAATTTCGTCTTTGATCAAATTGGTGTTGATGGGATCCAGGCCCGTAAAGGGTTCATCCAGAATGAGCAATTTGGGTTTGTGGATAATGGTAGCGATAAACTGAATTTTCTGTTGCATTCCCTTGGAAAGGTCCTCAATTTTCTTTGATGACCAATCCTGAATATCAAATTTTTCAAACCAGTATCCGATTTCTTTGCGCGCTGCAGCTTCTGATAATCCTTTCAGTTGGGCCAGATACATCAGATGTTCGCCTACCTTCATTTTTTTGTACAAACCGCGTTCTTCTGGCATGTACCCGATTTGTTCGGGGCTCCGGGAATTTAGTTTTTCCCCGTCCAAAAAAATTTGCCCTTCATCGGGGCCGGTAATGGTGGTAATCATCCGGATCAATGATGTTTTCCCGGCGCCATTGGGGCCAAGTAAGCCAAATACGCTGCCTTTGGGCACATCGAAACTGACGTGATCTACGGCCAGGTACTTGTTGTACTGCTTAACGACGTTTTGTATGGATAAAATCATAGTTTGTAAAATGGTATATGGATCGTGACAACTGAGCTAAAAGTCGGTACATTCCTGAATAACTCGCGTGTTTTTCGTCGAAATATATATTCGGATGGTTTGGGATGGTTTTTTTCCCGACGAAAATGAGAATTTGGTGAAATAAGACGCAATAGAAGCCGTTCAGATTTTAAAAAATTAAAGTTCTTTGCAACTTCTTTGAACGCATAAAACGATGCAATATGAAAAATCTATACGGGATCTTGTTTTGCATGTTTTTACTGGTTTTTGGGGCCTGTAAGAACGATTCGAACAATTCGAAAACGGATGAAAATAGCGACGAACTCAAAGTTGGCCGCAAAACGACTGCTGTGGTAACTTCCTACGAATGTACCTTGCAAAATGGTTATTTAATGGGTGTAAAACTCGGAATGGAGGTAGATTCACTGCAAAAACGCTTCCCCAAAGGTTTTATTCAAGACAAAGTAACCCGGGGCAAAGAAACCATCCCGGTATATTTATGTGTCGCAGCCAATGGCGAGCACATTACGCTTTTCCCCGAAATGAAGGAAGGCAAAAAGGTGGTTAAGAAAATTGAATATGAAGGAAACCTCTGCCGTACCGACAAAGGCATTGGCATCAGCAGTAGTTTTAAGGATTTGCAGGCTGCTTACGACCAATTGCGCGTGCGCAGTGTAGACAGCGCAGGTCGGGTAACCATGCAGCAAGGATTGCGTGGATGGTGCTTTGTATTGGGAACCGAGGGCCTTACTTTTCCGGTGGATGTAAGCAAGATCAGTCCAGACGTACGGGTTACCACCATTTCCATTCAATAAAATTTTCAAGGGCCTCTTAGGTGTGGCAACTCTTAAAGCCGCATATTTATACTTCACGCCGCCAGATATTGCGCATAACGATCTTTATAAATCATTATAAATCAGCGAAATTACACCCTGATTTATCCACAAAATCCGGCGAATCCTGGTATTTTGGGCGATTGAAAGGATCATAAGCCTTCGGAGGGGCTTGGTTATTCCTCGAGGGTAATCTTAGTGCGTTTATCTAGTTTCAGCAAAACCAACAGTTTGTCGAAGTTCCAATAAACCACAGGCACCACGATCAGGGATAAAAACATGGCTGAATTAAGGCCCCCGATGATGGCCCATGCCAGTCCGTTTTTCCATTGAGCACCGGCGCCTTCGGCAAATGCCAGGGGCAACAATCCGATTACCATGGCAATGTTGGTCATTAATACTGGCCGGAACCTCAATTTGGTGGCACGCAGCAGGGCATCCTGGATGCTATACCCCTCTTCTCGCAGCTGGTTGGCAAAATCGACCACTAAAATGGCATTTTTTCCAACCAATCCAATTAACATAATCAAACCAAGTCCGGTAAACACCGTAAGGTTTTCCTGCGTTAAAGCCAAGGCAAGGAGCGCACCGATAACCGATAAGGGGATAGATACCAATACCACAAAAGGATAAACCCAACTATCGTACAGCGCCACCAGAATGAGGTAAACCAGTGCCAAGGATACCCAGAGCGCAAAACCCATGGTTCCTATGCCTTGTTGCTGACGTTTGAGGTCGCCGCCATATTTCAGGTAGGCGCCGGTGGGCAAATTCAATTGGTCGAGTTCTTTTTTGATGTCACGTGCAACCGAGCCATTGGGGCGGCCAATTACCTGTGCGCTAATCATGATAGAAGGAAGGCGGTCGCGCCGTTCAAGTCTGGAAGGCGCCGAACTTTCTTTTACTTCCGCAAATTGTTTTAAATAAAAAGTATTTCCAAGCGGATTTACAAACGAAAGGCGATTAATGTCATCGGCACTGCGTCGGTCAAAAGCATCCAGGGCTATCCGGATGGGATACTCGTAATCGCCTTCCCGGTATCTTGCATCAATGTTACCGGAGAAAGCAGTTTGGAGGGTAAGGCCCACTTGCGCCATTGTAAGTCCAAAATCGGCCAAACGCTGTCGATTTACATCAATTTTTACTTCAGGATTTCCACCCTCAACCGAACTTTCAACCTCCACACATCCTGGCACCGCAGCCATTATTTTTTTAATGGTATCTGCTTTTACCAACAAACTATCCAGGTCGGGGCCAATCATCATTACTTCAATGGGCAAAAAAGAAAGCCCCAAAATATCGATCGGTGACGTTTTGATGCGCGCTCCCGCAATGGTTTCCTCCAGCTTGACCTTGGTTTGTCGGGCAAATATATCAGAGGGCAACTTCCGTCCCTCCTCCTTCGATCTAAGAAAAACCAGTATTTCGCCCAAATTTGCAGAACTCAAACCAAATGATTTGGAATTGACACCCACCGAGGTAAACGTACCCACCACATCTGGCTGTTGCCTCAACCATTGCTCTACCTCTTTGCACACCGCATCCGTTTGGGTAAGCGAAGCATCTTTAGGCATGTCTATTTGCACCAAAAACTCACCGCGATCACCTGGATCAAAAAATGCGTTTCCAATAAAACCATAATATACCAGCAAAAACGAGGCAAAAAAAGCCGTAAGTGCAAACATCAGTGTAAGCAAGCGGGTGAATACATTGCGCAATGACCATCGAAGGGCTGTTACAAAACCCTCAGCCAGCCAATCGAGCATGCCTTCAAATTGTAAGACCAGGCGGGCCGCGAGGGTTTTGCCTTTAAATCGATGGGCCTTGGCCAAACGTGAGGTGAGCCAGGGAACCAGGGTAAATGAAACAAATAGCGACATCAGTGTGGATGTCAGGACGGTCATGCAAAACTGACGCAACAAATTGGGTACCAGGCCAATGGTAAAAATAATGGGCAAAAAAATGACAACGTCTATCAACGTAATACTGATGGCTGTAAACCCGATTTCCATACGGCCGTCGTAACTGGCCTGAACCCGATTTTTCCCCATCTCCAAGTGGCGATAAATGTTCTCAATGACCACGATCGCATCGTCAACCAAAATACCGATGGCCAATGAAAGTCCTAAAAGCGACATCAAATTGAGCGAATAACCCAATATTTGCATCATCACAAAAGTGCTGACGATGGAAGTTGGAATGGAAACCAACACGATAACGGCATTGCGCAAGCTGTGCAAAAACAAAAGCATCACCGCGCCTACCAACAAAACCGCCAGGAACAAATCGTGCATTACTGCATTGGTTGCACGCTTGGTAAACTTGGAGCTGTTGGCCACCACTTGAAATTTTAGGCCTTCTTTGACATAGTTCTGCTCCAGCTCTTTAATCTTTTTCAACACCAAATCGGCCATTTCAACCGCATTGGCATCGCCTTGTTTGCGTATTGTTATGCCCAGGGAAGGCTGCCCGTCGGTACGACAGATAACCTCCGGATCCCGTGCACCGTCTTGAACTTCGGCAATGTCGCGCAGGTAAATGGAGGAACCAAATCGGCTTTTCCCAATCACCAAACTTCGAATTTCATCCAGACTATGGAATTTTCCTGCCAGCCGGATGCGCATCTGGCCTTCTGTATCGGTTACTTTGCCTGTAGGAAAATCCAGATTGGCCATTTGAATGGCCTGGGAAACCTGTAAAAGGGATAAACCATATTGTTCCAGCCGGGCACTGTTGATGTTGATCTTAATTTCACGTTCCTCGCCGCCGAGAATACTTACCTGTGCAACGCCTTTTACCTGGGAAATATCGGGAATCACCCGGTTTTTGATCAAATCATAAAAAACGGTGCCCGTTACGTTGGCCGATGCCCCCAATCGAATTACCGGGAGCTCATCCAGTGCGAATTTATTGATGACAGGGGTACGTACTTCTTTCGGAAATTGCGACTGAATTTGGTTTATTTTACGGGTAATCTCCTGTACTGCTTTATCAATGTCTACCTTCTGATCCATTTCTACTGCTACAAACGAGGTATTTTCGTTGGAGCCAACCTGAACCTGATCAATCCCTTCCAAAGAAGAAATGGCATCTTCAATTGGCTTGCTTACCGTATTTTCAACTTCCGAAGGAGAGGCGCCAGGATAAACGGTAATGATTGTGACAATGGGTGCATTAAATTTAGGAACCAGCTCAATGGGCAAATTGAAATAACTGGCCACTCCCATAAAGGTCAGTACAGCAAAAATCACAATAATCAGCGAAGGTCGGCGGATTGAAAGCGCAGTAAGATTCATAGGTCAACAAATAATCAATAGGACCCGTAATACCGCCGGAGAAACCACTCCATTGACAGCAGTGCGAGCAATATGGCAAAAATCCATTTCAAGTTGATGAGTGGATTTGTTTTTGTCGTTTGATATATGACGGGTTTTACCGTTTGATTCGATTTTATTTTTTCTGCCAGGGTAGACAATTGATTGCCAAATATCAGTTCGCCTCCATTTTGAACACTCAATTGCCGCAGCACGCCATGATTGGCAATGGTTTCAAACCGTTCCAATTCAATGGGACGCACACTAAATCGTCCTTCTACCTCCTGTTTTTGGCCATTAAAAGTGGTAATTGCGCTGAAGGTATAGTTGCCTGTGGGCAAAATTCCGGCATTGAGGTTGTAAGCCTTCCCCAGCTTGTTGAAGGTAAAATTATAATCTTTCCCTTTCGAATCGCGTATTACAATGCTTACATCGGGTTCATTGGTGAGTTCATAATTGTCATTGTATAATTCGGCGCCAAGTCCAACTGCCTCATTTTCATTAAAAATGGATTTATCCAGATTTACCCTGAATTTTCTTTTATCTTCCTTTAGGGAAAGATACTGTACCGTTTTACCAAACAACTCATCAAAAATATCGTGGTTGTTGTGTTGCATGTAATCAAACAAACGCCATTTCCACAAACCCTCGCCGAGGAAAACCCCTGTTTTTACCCCATTTGTTTCTCCAACTACCAACAAAGGCTGATCGGTGTCTATCTGGCCAATGCGTTTCCACAAAATGACCTGGGCTTGCGCAGTAGCATTGTAACTTCCAAAAGAACAAGTTACCGGGTTAAATCGCGGCAACTCTTCCACGACTTTCGGATCCATGATAAATGCTGAGAATTGGGCCGATACCTTGCCCTGCACATCGTCAGTTTGGTTGGTGACGTTTTGAATATGCACCAAACCCTGCTCTTTTGCCAGGTTGGAAAAGCCGGTCTGTAAGCCTGCAACAAATAGACGGGGGATGCGCTTTTCATTTAATACGCGCATTATTCCTGCAATATCATTGCTTTGGGAGGGTAAATTATGCAAAATGACAAAATCATATTTGCTTACATCGATTCCGGAGTCTGTGATATAATTTAAGAAAACCTGATGATTTTTATTTGCTTCCAGGGTTTGACGCAGGGCGCTCAAGTCGGGATTGGGGCTATTGGCCAGCATGAGTATTTTCTGACGGGCGTCAAGCACGTCCATATACACTTCTTTTTTGTTGTTGATTTCCGAGGCTTCACCCGGAACGCCCGCTACCCGAATGAGGTATTGAGCTACGCCAGCCTGATCGGCCTCCAGAACGACCTCTTTGGTTACAAAAAAGTCGTTTTTATCCACTGAAACCGGAATCGATTGAAGCAATTTCACCTGGTCGCCGTTTACCTTGCTTACTGTAATTACCGATTGTGTTCCAGCGCAATTGGTAGCGCCTAAATCGATCTGCATGGTAAACTTATCACCCAAATAGGCAATTTTGTTGTGAAACACCCGCTTGATGAGCAGGTCTTTTTTCGGTACCGTGTCGCCCAGGGCAATGGTATATATGGGCGCCGAAATGGGGGTACTGGTATAGGCAGGGTTGCTTCCTTCATTGTAAATTCCATCCGAAGCCAAAACCACAGCCCCCAGATTTTGGGTACCATATGCATCATAAATGGCTTGTACTGCTTCTGAAAGATTGCTTATTTTGTCTTCAAATTTGAAATCAACCCCTTCTCGTGCAGCGTCGCCTATTGCCATTTCGTGTACTTCGTACTGGTTGGCAAGGTCATCTTTCAAACCCTGCCATTCTTTTTTGTATAGTTCCAGTTTTTCACCAGATAGTTCCAGCCCGATGCTTTCCGATTGATCTTGCGCCAATACAATTACCGGTTTTTTGGTATCGGTTAGGATGCTTCGCAAGAGAGGCGAAAGCAACAACATGCTCAACAAGGCAATGGAGAGCATCCTCAACAAACCCAGCCATCGGTGCAAACCCGGGGCACTTTCTTTGAAGGTGGTATCACGGTAATACAATAACATGGCATAACCCAGCCCCAACAAAAGGCAAAAGATCAAAAACCAGGCTGGATATTGAAAGGATAAATTGGTCATATGGTAAAATTCAAAACGCTACTGTACGCGCTCAGCGAATAAGGACGCAAAATTGAAGAAATTGTTGCGAATACCATGCAGGCTTGCACAACTTGAGGAGAAATTCTCGACGGTTAGACAAGCGTTTTATTCAAACGGCACTATCCGGCGTAAAAACGCAGACACTTGTCGCATAAACATTTGTCGTCGTATTGCTTGTTTAGCATTTCGCGGGTTGCCGGGTGCAGGTTTGGAAAACGCTCAAAACAATCGTTTTCGTTGTATCGAATAAAATCCTTTTTGCACCTCGGACAACTGGTTTTGTAATTTTGTTTGGAAGCCAACAGGGCATAAGCGACCCTTCCACCAAGCGGGGGGTGCATTTTTTTTATAGAAACCTCAAGCCCCTCCATCTCCAAAAACTGTTTTTTGATGCCTTCCACAATGCCAGAAAGCACACTTTCGAGCAATTGACGGGGTTTGCTCATTTCAATCCGACATATCTGGTAAATGGTTTCGTAATTGATGGTATTGGCCAAATCATCGGTTTCAACCGCTTTGCCTACACTTGCAGTAACCCGAACATCAACTTCATAGGTCGTGCCAATGCGGCGTTCGGCTTCGTACACCCCATGATATGCGTAAAATTTCATGCCTTCCAACGCTATTATTGCCATAAGATCAATTTATAGGCCCAAAATTTCCCGAAAAAGATCTTTCTGCAAGTCGTAATCGGGGCATTTTTCGCTTAATACCTTTTCTATTTCAACAAAATCTTCCTTTTGTAACTTTCCATACTGGGCAATCAAATAGGCACAACACTCTCTGGATTTGTTGTATTCCGCCTCCATTTGCTGGTACAAAACCTTCGTATTCGCGCTGGTATCGGCTGCCATGGTAATTGCGGCTTTGTTTAATGCGACCAATTGAGTGGTGCACTCGCAAAATCCGGCAGCTATTTTTTGGTACCGGTTTTCAGGTTTGGGACCTTCGCATGACCCCAACACCCAAAAGGTTAACCCCAAATAAACGGCTATGTACCGAATTGCTTTGCCCATTGTACATTTTTTGATTACCCAATTGGCAAAGATAGGTGGTTTTGGGTAAAATTATTTTTACGGAAAACCAGTTTTAAAAACCCTGTCTGGAAGGAAGCACATAGATATGGAAAATGGGTAAATTAAAACAAGTATTTAGGATCGATTTTATTTTATACTTAGCACTGATTATCAGCGATTTAGACCAAAATCAAACTTTTACCTTTTTCCAGCGCCCGGTTCGAAAAACCAAAAAGGCAAGAACTGTTAATAAGGATTCGGCAATTACAATGCTGACATAAACTCCTGTTTGTCCCCAATTCAACTTCAATGCAAGCCACCAGGCAAGGGGCATTTCAAGCACCCAAAAACATATAAAGTTGATCCAGGTGGGCGTAACCGTATCGCCCGCGCCGTTGATGGCTTGCGCCAAAACCATTCCGCAACCATAAAATAGATATCCAAAAGAAATGGTGCGCAGGGCCATCGATCCATTTTCTACAACTTCCGGATCGTTGGTAAATATTTTGATCAAAAATGGCGCACACAAAATGTATACAGCGCCTACAAACGTCATAAAAAGAAAATTGAAAAAAGCGGCGCGCCACACCGATTTTTCAGCCCGGTCGGGCCTTCCTGCACCCAGATTTTGGCCTACCAGCGTGGCAGCGGCATTGGCCATACCCCAGGATGGCATCAAGGTAAATATAATAATCCGCAGGGCAATGGTGTATCCGGCAGTTACGGAAGCACCTAAATGCGCCAAAATTTTGTTCATAAAAATCCAACTGGCCGATCCAATGAGAAACTGTCCGGTACTACCCGCCATCAGACGAAGCAAGCGCAACATGATTTCAAAATTTGGATAAAGATCCCGCGTGCGCACATGTATCCGGTTGCCGCGCAAATGACCAGCCTTCGTTTTTCCAAACAATATCCAAAATTGATACAAAACTCCTACCGAGCGTCCCGCTGTAGTGGCAATAGCGGCTCCGCTTACACCAATTGCAGGAATTGGCCCAAAACCAAAAATAAACAAAGGGTCTAACACTAAATTTACTGCATTGGCGATCCAAAGAGTGCGCATGGCCGTAGCAGCATCCCCTGCGCCCCGTAAAATGCCGTTCAAAACCCACAGAAATACGATGGGCATATTACAGGTAAACAAAATTTGCGTAAAATGCTTGCCTGATTCGGCCAAAACAGGGCTTTCCGACATCTCCAACAACACCCAATGTGCCCAAAAATAGCCAGGAACAGCCAAACCCAGTGAAATTAAAAGCGCCAATATAATAGTTTGACCCGCGGCATTACCCGCGCCCAAAACGTCGCCAGCCCCTATGCGCCGCGATACCATGGCCGTCGCTGCACTGCTCAAACCAATGGCTAGGGAATACAATAAGGTTAAAACTGATTCGGTAAGTCCTACTGTTGCAACAGCGTCAACCCCAATTTTCGATACAAAAAAAGCATCGGCAACAGCAAAAAGAGATTCCATCGCCATCTCGAGCACCATGGGAATGGAAAGCATTACAATGGCGCGATCAATGCTTCCGCTGGTATATTCCTGCTCTTCTCCGCTCAGGGCACGTTTTAACAAATGCCATGTTCGCCGGGCGCGACGGGCAATGATTTGGGTAGCTTCTGCCATGAAACAAAGGTAGTTTGGTTTTAATTAGATGCCGTTACAACAAGCGAGGAAAACAACGACGAAATACCCCAATAAGTTCCAGCGTCTTCTATAATATGAGCAAACTTGCGCTATGGAATGTCGTGTAAAATGCCGTAAGCCCACAACTAAGAAGCCGTATCTTTGTTACGCTTTCAATATTTTCTGAAAAAACAATATTTCGGTTGCGTTATGCATATTTCTGATTTGCTTCATAAAGCCCTCCAGCGCGCGTGGCTGACGCCGGACGAAGGCGTTTTTTTGTTTGAAAACGCGGCAACTGCCGAATTGATGTATGTGGGAAATCAACTCC
>JAGWYI010000665.1 GCA_018969455.1 Bacteroidota bacterium
GCTGAATGACACCACCCTTACAAGCATTACCAAAAAAGAACGCCTCACGCTGGCGCGCGAACACGCGAAAATGGCCAAGCACTTCGGCGGTATCGAACAACTCAACCGACTTCCTTCGGCTGTGTTTATCGTAGACATTCACCACGAACACCTTGCGCTGGCCGAATCCAAAAAATTGAACGTCAAAACCTTCGGTATGGTCGATACCAACTCCGATCCTACCTTGGTTGACTACCCCGTTCCAAGCAACGACGACGCTTCAAAATCCATCGCTTTCGTGACCAACTACCTCGCCAACGCCATCCGCGAAGGCCTCGAGGAACGAAAAGCCATGAAAGGCGATGAAAAAGAAGGCGCAAACGCTTCTGAAGCCTAATCAGCCGAAGGTTTAACCCAAAGTTAAACTGGCTCGATACCAAGACTTCACACCGCTGAAGTACCTTGCGCGCTTAAGCACACGCGTCATGCGACAAACTATTTATCTTTTCAAATTTCACTTTTCCGCATAATGGAAGTTAAAATTTCTGCTGCCGATATCCAGAAACTCCGCGAAATTACCGGAGCCGGTATGATGGATTGCAAAAAAGCCCTGCAAGAGTCTAATGGCGACTTCGAAGAAGCCCAAGACTACCTCCGCAAAAAAGGCATTGCAAAAGCCGCCAAACGCGAAGATCGTGAAGCCAAAGAAGGCGTTGTGGTTGCAATCACCACGCCCGACCAAACCAAAGGCGTTATCATTGCGCTGAACTGCGAAACCGATTTCGTAGCACGCAACGAAAACTTCATCCAAATGGCTAATAAAATGGCCAATATCGCCTTGGAAAACTTCCCCGAATCGCTCGAGGCACTGCTCGCACTCCCCTACGAAGGCGGTATCTCAATTCATGAGAAAATTGGCGAACAAACCGGTATCATCGGTGAAAAAATCGAATTGAGCCGTTTCGAACCCATCTCAGGCGCGCAAATCCTGATTTATAACCACTCCAACAACAAACGCTCGGTGCTCGTTGCGCTCAATAAAAACAACAGCGACTTCGAACAAGCCGGCCGTGATGTGGCTATGCAAGTTGCCGCTATGGGACCTGTCGCCGTTAGCAAAGACGATGTAGATCCAGCCATTATCGAAAAAGAAATCGAAATCGGTAAAGAATTGGCACGTAATGAAGGTAAAGCAGAAGAAATGCTCGAAAAAATCGCCCTAGGCCGATTGAACAAATTCTTCCAGGAAAGCACCCTGCTGAGCCAAAAATTCGTAAAAAACAACGACCAAACGGTGCTGCAATACCTGCAAAGCCTCGATAAAGAACTGACCGTTACCGCGTTCAAACACGTGGCACTCTAGAACAAGTTCCTATTTCCCCAAATTATCCTCCGGCTGTCTTGATGTGATTGCATCGTCAAGACAGCCTTTTTTATGCCCTACACACCCGTTTCTGCCACTTATCAGCAGAAATGGCCTAAAGTTTGCCTTTGCACATCCAACTGCAAGTCTTTTTTGCGAACTTTGCGCAGTGGATGCCTATCCAGCGTTCCTTTCTCCGGTCTCAATACACAATTTTATGATGAGCGAACTCAAATACCGTCGAATCCTGCTGAAACTCTCCGGCGAAAGCTTGATGGGTAAACAAAAATTCGGCATCGAAGCCGATATGCTCCAACACTACGCCAACCAAATCATGGAATTGCATGATATGGGCGCTGAAATCGCCGTGGTCATTGGCGGCGGTAACATCTTCCGCGGTATCCAGTCTGAAGGCGCCGGAATCGAAGGTATTACCGGCGATTATATGGGCATGCTCGCCACCGTAATAAACGGACTCGCACTTCAAAGCGCACTCGAAAGCACCGGCGTGCAAACCCGACTCATGACAGCACTCCGCATGGAAAATGTCGCCGAACCCTACATCCGCCGCCGTGCCATCCGACACCTCGAAAAAGGACGCGTGGTAATCTGTGCCGCAGGTACCGGAAATCCATTCTTTACCACCGACAGCGCCGCTGCCCTCCGTGCCAGCGAAATCAAAGCCGACGTAATTCTGAAAGCAACCCGGGTGGATGGCATTTATACCGCCGACCCCGAAATAGACCCAATGGCCATCAAATTTGACAAACTAACTTTTGCAAAGGTTATTAGCCTGGGGCTCGAAGTGATGGATATGACCGCATTTACCCTTTGCCAGGAAAATAACATGCCCATCATCGTGTTCGATATCAACCAGCCCGAAAACCTCCGCCGCATCGTGCTCGGTGAAGCCGTTGGTACACTGGTTGAATAATTCTGACTGAAAAC
>JAGWYI010000666.1 GCA_018969455.1 Bacteroidota bacterium
AATAGGCTCTTAAATTCGACAAACAAAGTTGCAAATAATCTTTCAATAAGGTGATAAAAATTGGATGGAATCGCTCAAATGAGCCTTATTTGTTCCAATACATGTTGCATTTTCAATTTCCAGGGCTTCCCGGAACCCACAAAATTGTTGATCATAAAACTGAAAATCAATACTTTGCCTTTTCTGGTAAAGATAAAACCACTTAAACATTGAACGCCGCTCATGGATCCCGATTTCGCCCAAATATATGCCTGTCCGGTTTCGATTTGGTACCAGGCCTTTAAGGTTCCGGATTTCCCGCCTGCCGGAAACAGATTGAAGAGTCGTGTTTGGGGAATTTGTTTCCATAAGTGGTAGAGCAAGGCCACATTGTTTTGCGGAGTGTTCAAATTGTATCGGGAAAGCCCGCTTCCATCTACCCATCGGATTTTTTGTGGAAAAAAACAGAACAAGCTGTCTTTGGCCCAAGCCATAAAACGATCCGGGAGTATCGTTCCTGTTTTCTCCAGGCTGCACATGAGCAGCAATTGCTCGGCAACAAAATTGTCACTTTCATACATCATACGCCGATAAACCGTATCAGTGGGTGCACTGTACCAAAACTTAGAAGCCAGGTTGGGCATTTCCTGATACCGGTCGAAGGGCTGATGCAGGGTATCTGCCAATAAGTCAATCAGATATTGTGTTGACTTGTGCACCGGAAACCAGGCTTCAAAATCGGAAGGAAACGAATCTAATGGATTGTAAGCTAAATGATTATCCCCAATATGGATGATGTTTTGTTTTGCCTGCACACTGGTGTCGGCACGCAGGTACGCACGCCAGTAGGCGGGTGCGGCCGTGAGCCTGTGGGGATGAATGGAGTAAATGCGCTTAAGATTGCCATATACCGGAAACGTTGATCTTTCGGCGGAATAGGCTTCACCTGCATCATCCCAGGCCCATCCAGGCCCCAATCCGCCCAATTCGTCGGATTGTAGAGGCAGGATAAATCCTTTTTGGTAGGCAGGATGTGACTGGATGAAGTTGAATCCTGATTGCCATGCCTGAAACTTAGGATGGAGAAATGTAGGGTCTCCGGTGGGCTGAATGAATAAAAATTGATTGCTTGAAACGTATTTGAATGCAGGCAAAGAGTCCTTCCAGGTATTCAAACAGGCATAAAGTGTGAGCAATTTGTTGGTAGAAGCAGGGATAAAGTGCTGGTCGCCATGGAAGTCGAAAAGTATTTTTCCGCGCTCGGCATCCATGAGGGTAAAGCCTGTAAATGCCTGCTGGAAAACCGGGTCCTGTGCCACCAATTTTCGGAGTTTATGGGGATAAGCAGCGCAACCCAGGAAAACAGAGGCGCTCCATAGGCAAAACCAGAGATAAGCAATTCCCAGAATTGGTGCTATTGGGCAGATGCGCCTGGAGATTTTGCCTGTTTTTGCGGGAGTCATCTACTGGAACAGTGATTCAACAAAAGCTTGTTTGTTAAATACTTGTAATTTGTCGATCGATTCGCCTACGCCGATATACCGAATTGGAATTTTAAATTGATCGCTGATGCTGATGGCCACACCGCCTTTTGCAGTGCCATCCAGTTTGGTGAGGGCCAGGGCTGTAATGGGGGCGACTTCGGTGAATTGTTTTGCCTGTTCCTGGGCATTTTGGCCGGTAGAAGCATCGAGCACGAGCAGGACATCGTGCGGGGCGCCAGGCAGTTTTTTATCAATAGAGCGGTGAATTTTACCCAATTCCTGCATCAAATGGCTTTTATTGTGCAATCGGCCTGCGGTGTCGATGATGGCGATGTCGCAGGCATGTTCGAGTGCGTATTGGGTGGTTTCGTATGCCACTGCCGCAGGGTCGGCATTCATGCCTTTCGAATAGAAATCACAGCCAACCCTTTGCGCCCAAATGCCCAGTTGGTCAACCGCTGCTGCACGGAATGTATCGGCTGCGCCGAGCACTACTTTATAGCCTTTTTGCTTGAATTGCCACGCGAGTTTCCCAATGGTAGTGGTTTTTCCAACGCCATTTACACCAATTACCAGTAAGACATAGGGTTTTTTTCCGGCAGGAATGTCGAAATCTTCAATTTCTTCCGAGTTTTGCTTTGAAAGCAATTGCACGATCTCGTCGCGGAGCAAGGTATTGAGTTCGGCAACCGACATGTATTTGTCACGGGCTACCCGGGCTTCTACCCGTTCAATAATTTTAACAGTGGTATCCAGTCCGACATCGCTGGAGATCAAGACTTGTTCCAATTCATCGAGCACCGATTCATCGATGGTGCTTTTAC
>JAGWYI010000667.1 GCA_018969455.1 Bacteroidota bacterium
AGGAAGGGGAGGCTATTTATTCGGTTTCAAGAGGGGGGCTCAATCTTGAACTCTTACGTATTGCAGGATCTTATCCAAATGTTTCCTTCTTTTTTGAGCATCGATGCACCGAAGTTGAATTGCAGGCGCCCTACATCCATTTTGAAGATTTGAAAACCGGTGTGCATAAAAAGGTAGATGCGCCTTTAATTTTTGCCACAGATGGCGCTTTTTCTGCGGTTCGATACAGTTTACAACGCACCGACCGGTTTAATTATACCCAAAGCTACCTCGAACATGGATATAAGGAACTGGGTATTCGTCCGGAGGAAGGCAAGAAACTGGAACAAAATGCCCTGCACATCTGGCCAAGGGGCAATTTTATGATGATTGCCTTGCCTAATGCCGATGGCAGTTTTACCAATACGCTGTTTTTGCCTTTTGAAGGCCCCGTTTCTTTCGAAAATTTAAATACCGATGCCGATATTATGGCTTTTTTTAATCGGTACTTTCCGGATGCCATACCCTATATGCCGCATTTGCTGGAAGATTTTCGGTCGAACCCCACTTCATCCCTTGCAACCGTACAATGCGCCCCCTGGCAATGGCAAGGACGCATTTGTTTGCTGGGCGATGCCGCACATGCCATTGTACCATTTTTCGGGCAGGGAATGAATGCGGGCTTTGAAGATTGCACAATACTCGATGGTATGTATGATGCCTTTGGGGGGGATTGGTCGCGCATTATTCCAGCGTTTGCCCAACGCCGAAAGCCCGATGGCGACGCGATTGCCGAACTTGCCTTGCGCAACTTCATTGAAATGCGGGATTTGGTGGGGGATCCCAAATTCCTCTTGCGCAAAAAAATTGCAGCCCAGCTTCATGCCAAGTACCCGGCCTTTTTGCCCGTTTACTCCATGGTTTCATTCAGCAACATTCCCTACCATGTCGCTTTGCAGGAAGATGATGCACAAAACAGGCTATTTCAGGAAATCCTGCGCATTCCGGATATTGAAAATCACTGGGACGGACCAGCCGTGGATGCCGTTTTTGAACAATGGATGGCAAATAAATAGCCATTTAAAGCGATTCCCGCCTTCTTTCCTTGGCTAACTGGACGCCCATTTTTTCAAAACTGATTTTTAGGGCCTCCGGCAAAACATCCATGGTCGCTTCGTAATGTTCGCCAATGGTGGGGCAACCAATTTCTACCCGCATATCCTCCCGGTTGATGCTTTTGATTTTAACTTCCACTTCACGTTCGGGGTTTCGATGCAAGCACAGCTGGGTGGCCTCCTCTGCTGCGGAACGCAATAAATCGAGCGGTGTTTCAATATTGACCAAAAGCGTAATTTCGGCAAAGACCAGGTCTTTATCGGCAATGTTTTCAATGGGGCCTTCGGTTATTTTACCATTTGGGATGATGATTTTTTTACCCTGGCTGGTAAGCAATAAAGTGTTGAAAATTTGGATTTCAGTGACCCGCCCCGACAATCCCGAGACCGTAATGAGATCGCCCACTTTGTAGGGACGAAACAACAAAATGAGTACCCCGCTGGCAAAATTACCCAGACTGCCTTGCAAGGCCAGGCCCACTGAAAATGCAATGGCGGAAAAAATGGCAATGAAAGAAGTGGTTTCAAGTCCTACCATGCTGGCGACCACCAGAAGCAGAATCACCTTTAAGCCAACATCATTCAGGGAAACGAAAAATGGACGCAAACTGTCATCTACTTTTCTTGCTTTGAGAAACATTTCGAAGCCCCGGGTAACCCGTTTGATTAGCCAAAGACCCACAACCAGGATAATAAGCGCAAGAATTATTTTAGGCCCGTAGTTCCATGCCAATTCAATCAGTTGATCGATGTACGTTTTTGTTTCCACAATCGTTTAATCGTTGGTAATAGAATGTTGTTTTTATCGTGTTCAGCGAAAAGTCGCGCAAATATGCACAAAAAGCGGTTGGACTTTTCCGATTTTTGCATCCAACAATCTTGATTGCCAAAAATTTTAGTATCACTTTTAGTACAAACCTGGATGAAAAATTTCCTTTTTGCCGCTTTTTTAGTCGCATTTGCCCTTTTAAATGCCTGCACGCCCAAAACCGGCACCCAAACATTCGCAACGCCTGTTCGGCCCGAAGCACCCATGCACTTCGATACCTTGCACAAACCCGATCTCGGCGAAATGGTAGATACAACCGACATCAGTGATGGTGATGAAGAAGGTATGCTCCATCTTCATGAAGACGCTCCGGTCAACCGCGATTCATTGGCTGTGTACCGGCCTTCTCATACCTTCGA
>JAGWYI010000040.1 GCA_018969455.1 Bacteroidota bacterium
CCGGATTGGAAATGTCCCTTTCCGGCGCCCGATTTTCTTTCCACCCCGAATATTGATCAGAACCAATATTCGGGATTTTTTGTAATTGTTGCTAAACCCTGTTTCTTTGCCAACGAAAATTAACAATTTACTTATTGCATGGAAGAATTATTGCAACGCATACTAAAAACCGTAAAAAATACACCACAAGCCCAAATTCGCGAATCTGAGCTCGGAAAATGGATCGATCAATGGTTCTTACAAGATTCAACCATGGCCGCTCTGCTGTTTTCAAATCAGAACGATGCCCTGAAAAAAAGCATGCTCGAATTTAAATTGAGCGATTTGTGGGCCAATGATCAATTTACCAATTCGATCCCGAAGGCAGAAAGTACCATTCAAGACTCAAAAAATGTGGTACATGGAAGCGATATCAAGGCTGGGGGAAACATTCACATTGGCGATATTCACGTACACCTGCCCGGAAATCCCCCTGCTGCGTCGAATGAAGCCCCACCTGATGCTGCACAACTGCAGGATTTTCGAAACCTGATCGGGCAGGCGCGTACCAGCGAGGTTTTCGAACCGCTGCAGATATACCTTGAAAAAAATGCCCCACATCAATTGAATGAACTCCTCATTTTGAAAACGCGCTGGTACGATTTGGGCCGCAATGAACGGCTCGGCATTTTGAGCCGCCATGACGCCAATCTGGAGCGCAATCAAATTAATATGGGGCTGTTGGAATTGCTGTCGCCAAGGAAGTAGGCCAATACCAACAATATTCAATCTATACCCGGATTTGCCGTATTTTGTGGATAAAACGGGATGGATTTCGCTGATTTATCCACAAAGTCCGTGAATCCTGGCATAAATATGCCAGGCCAACCGCAGTTGACCTGGCTATTGTGCGATAATACGTACCACCTAAATAATTCCCCTTAAAATATTACCGATATAATCCTTGCATCTTGCATCCTGGCATATTTGCCGAATGTTCATTTCTTGTTCAGTTATCACCCAGGCGAAAATCGCCGCCAACTGTTATATTGCTGCTATTAACTACGTTTTTGCTGTTGATGATATTTACTGCCGCATTGGCGCCACTGTCTTTAGCCGATTTCAACAATTGCTCTAGCTGGGCCTTTAATGCTGCATCAGAATCCATCAACTTTTTCAACTGATTGCGCACATCTGCTTGTGCGTCTGGATCATTGGGCTCCAGCATCAAGGTATCAATCTCCGATTTCAGCAAGGGCTTCACCACAGCCCAAAGCGCTTTTACCGGCGCGTTGGCAGTGTCGGAAAAATCATGTTTTATTTCCCGAATGCTCTCCTCAAAGGGCAATACCATCTCATATATGGCTTTTGAAAGCGCACGTGTATCCATAAGTTCAATAATAAAGTTCTGTCCGTCCAATTGGTGTAAAAACTCGAATAAGAAGGCGGCCGCACGATCAGCTGCAATCGGCTGCCAATTTTCCTGGTCGCTTGAATGCTTCCCCGCACACATATCCGAAACGCCTCGCAACACCATACCATATACCAACCTGTGCGCTTGAATGGCTGTCCCAAAACCATAAGCCTCCATCTCCAAACCCAATGCATCATTGTAATGCGTCCGAATGCGGTTAAAAGTTTCATTGTCCACATCCGCAACTACTTTATCACCCGCGGCAATGGCGCCAATAAACACCCGCGCATCCTCCTGTACCGGCAATTTGCAACGTTGATGCCATTGGGTACTGCGTGAAAGGGTTTGTGCACGCGCAAGCAATTCCCCACTCAACGAAAGCGCTACAGGCCGTGTTTTAAAACCGCCGGGATCTTCCTTCCCCACATCATAGGCATATATCTTGTTGGCAATCAATAAGTCGCCAATTCCGACATCTTTGATGCCGCCACATATGCCAAATAAAATGGCCAATTGGGGATTGAACTCCCGAATGGCTTGCTCGGTGGCAAGCGCCATTTCGGCATTTCGCATCCCCGTTTCTACGCAAATCACCTCAAATTGATCGTGTTTCCCATTATAGGAGCTGATCAAATACGCTTTGTTTTCCCGGTATGTCGTTTCCTTCTCAGCACGCAGGTGCTGAACAACCGCATCAAACTCAAGCGGCAAAGGACAAAGAATCAGGATTTTAATGCGCATTTACGGGTTTATTAGCCGGGCGTGGATGGCCGGTAATGACGTTTTCATTTGGTTTTTTGTCAAATCGACGACAAGATCCAACTTTCCAAAACAACCCGTGGCGTGCAAAAAAGACGTTTCCCCGTTTCATTGCAAGGCCGGAAACTTGAAATCGCTGCATTAGATAAAAATTACATCTTGTTTCTGAGAAATTCATTCAAAGTAGGTAAAATTATATTGCCCAATTTTAAAATTATTAAAATTCATATGGGCAAATGTGAAGCAAAGGGATGGATTATAGGTAAATTTACATCCTGGTTTTTCACCTTTTCCCCGCGATAATTTTTTTCCCATGAAAAAAAATGCCTTAAAAAACTTGCTGACCAGGATGGATGCTTCGGATTTGAAGCAATTCGAGCACTATTTATTGGCCCTTCATGCCCATAAATTCATCGCAATTCGTGTATTTCAGGCATTGACTAAAGAGAACCTCCATGACGATTGGGAAAATTTTATTCCAGGCCTGTACATGGCCGGGTTCTCCCAGCCCCTGGAAAACAAAACCCAACGCAAAAACCTCTTCAATACTTTTTCAGAAATTCGAAAGTATGCAAAGGATTTTCTTTCACACCGCTTTTTGCAGGAAAACCGTTGGCAAGCCAAGGCATTCTGGATTCAATTTGCCGATGCACAACAATGGCAGGATGAACGCGATGCAGCTGCCGATGAATTTTTTTCCGAAATTTCACATGCCACACCAAAATCCCATCTGGAGTTTCCACCGTATGCGCTCGCCGCTTTTTATCAATACCTGAATTACTCTGAATCCGACAAAAAAATCGATTTTTTATCCATCCAGCAACTTTCCAACCTTTTAACCAGCATTTACACAATCCTTCACCTGAAGTTGAAGATCGAAATGCTGAATTATAAACGGGTCGAAAACATTCAAACTCCTGGATTTAACCATCCAGCGCCTCCAGTCTTGCAGGTTTTGCAGAGTACGCTGGAATTACTCGAAAATAAAGACAGTTTCGATTTTGAAAAACACCATCAACACCTCCGGCAAACTGCCGGAGAACTGGAAGCCAATTTTTTGCACAACATCATCCGCATTTGGAAAAATCACCTGATTCGAAAACAACGAAGGGACAAATTCGATTCCCAAATGCATGCCATTCACCAAATCAATAAATTCGCAGCAGATAATGGCTTTTTCCTCAAATCGGGCCGCATTTCACCTGCCGAATTTATAGGTGTCGTGAATGCTGCAACCAAAAGCAAGGACAAAACATGGTCGCTCCATTTTATAAAACAATCCCAAACCCTGCTCCCGCCTGAGTACCTCGAAGAAACCCTGGCGCTTTCAAATGCTGTGATCAATTATGAAGAAGGAAAATACCCCGATGCATACGCCATTTTGATGCGCATAAATCCGGAAGAAATTTCCAATTTGTTGCGACGCCGAATCGAACTACTGCGCTGCAAGTATGAAATGGGCGAATCTCCGGATGAAATCAAGGCTGACATTAAAAATTTCAAGGAATTGTTGCTGCGTAAGCATTTTATAAACAAAGAAACCCTTTCCGGTTTATTGAATTTCCTTGAAATCCTGAATTTTCTGACGGGACGCTCAAAATCAAAGGCGATCATTTCTGAAAAACTGAATTCCCATGAAATCATTATATTATACCCCTGGTTAAGAGACAAACTGGCTGCCTACAAACAAAGAAAATAGGCACCTGGATACCCAGATGCCTGTCTGTAAATCAATACTATGGAAATATTTCGTCAATTACAATGTAAGAAGACACCTCGCCACCGCAATCAGAAGCAAAATACACTTTGTAATGACCAGTCGTCAGGCCGCTCAGGGTGATGCTGGTACCTGAGGTGCGGTATACGCTGCTGGTTTGGTTGAGGTCGAGGTTCACATAATATACCACGTAGGTAGCGCCATCAGAAACGGGCGACCAGGCATAACTCAAGGAGGTGCTTGTTTGGCCGGATTTGTAGGGACTTGGACCCAAACAGGTATCATTTGCTTTCACAGGTTCCCCTGCATGTACGCCAAATGCAATAAAAAAGGCAAAAAAAAGCATGCAGATCTTGAATCCGCGCATGCCGGATTGAAATTGTTTCATCGTTGTCTTTTTAAAAGTGAAAAAATTGTCTGTCAACTCCAGAAGGCAACGCGATCAATTCCCGGGGCGATTGGCCATCGTATATTCGTTATTCAGACAGTACAAATGTACCGGCGCCTCTGAAAGTGGCCTATAAATACAAGATAAACAATAATTTACGTTAATTTTATAAATTTACAATTCCAGTTTAAGCCCAAAGGTTGGCGTAGCCGTTAAATACCTATGCTTGCCAAGCGACTCACTGATGCGGCGCTTCCTTAAAAATACTCAAACCAGCAAGCGTGCCTTTTCGGTAAAAAGTGTCATCGTTTCCCGATATTTCCGAAACAAAGCCGCCTGATTGGCGCGTGTAAATTCTAAAACCGGACAATTGGCCCGCCGAATTCCGTACAAGTAGGAGGAAACCATCATTTTCCCATGAATCAATTGCGGATCAACCGCATAAATCATACAAACAGGGAGGTGCTGATATAAATAAATTTCAAATTTACCCTTCAACTGCTTTGTCTTAAACTCCTGCGACAAGGCGCTCAATTGTGCCACAATTCCTGGCAAGGCTTCAAAGGCGGCTTGCTCACTTGGAAGCACGCGCGCGCGATCCGAAAAATACAATTTTGCTGCATCTGATTCAGGATCAATCATATAGGCGCGGTAGTGAACCCCTCTTCGCAACAACTCCTCTACCCTGTTCCGAAAAACAGCATCGTTTTGGGAATAAAAATAATTGGCAAAACTGTGCAACCGAACCCCAATTTCAACCACCTCCTGAATGGCGGATCCAATAAACCGGGCCTTTTGCTCCAACAAAACCCTTCCCTCAGGATGAATTGCAAAATCATGGGTTGACAACCGGGTTGAATCCGGAACGATATAGGCTACCCAACCGGAAGTTTGGGCCGGAATAAAATCCTGAAGCACAGGGTCAAAACTCATGTCCAGCTCTTCTGCAACCAAACGTTCCAGGCCATTTGCAAGCCTGGATAGTGCTTTATCACCTACATTTCTTTTCCCATTGCTCAACAAATTCGACAAGGAAGCGGTGTTTACCTCAAAACCTAAAAACTTGAGTTTGGCTATTATGCTGTTTTGCCCATACCCAAATTTGAATTGCAATTTCTGAATGGCTGCAAAACATAATTTCAAGTGCATCGAGCGCTCATCAATTGGACTCATATTAAATATATAATTAATTTTAAATTTAAAAACCCGCCTTCAGGCAGATTAAACATTATATTTCCTTTCAATCGGACAAGGATTTTTTAGTCAGACTATGGCTTTTCCCTCAAAAATATGCCTTGCCTCACTCCAAAATCTTTGCCGCTCATCTATCCAAAAAGATTTAAAACAGTATTTAAAATCCTCGTCCGGGCGGACCGCTTGAATTTCGACCGGAGGGGCCATTTTTCCCCGAATTCGTACTTGAATCCTTGATGTTTTGATCCATAAAACGCCAATTTATTCCAAAACGGATGGCGCGAAATGGTTGCGGATAATTGGCCGTTTGAAAAAACACGACCCCTTTATTCCACAAGTTACTCATATTTTCCATGCGTACAAAGAAACGGAAATTTTGCACTTTAAATGCAGCAAAAACATCAAGCCATGGGTAAATTGCCTGACTCAGCGAGTCTTGTATATAAAACTGAGCGCTGATAGGCTGGTATCCTTCGGGTTTAAATGCCTGATTGACCCTAAAATCGGCGCCCAGACTCAGATTCAGGCGGTTTTTCAGAATGTTCCCGGTAAAATACAGGCTGTTTTTGCTAAACCAGCCAGGCAAGCGAAAAACATCGTTCCGGTTGCTTTGTTGCCAGGCCAGGGAATTATCAAAGTGAAACCCGCGCCAATGCATATTTTCTTGCAGCACCAGCTGGAATACCTGAAGCGGAGCGGTAGTTTGGGCTGCAAATCCTTTCGAATTGAAATAAATGTAATTGTTCACCAAATAACTGTACCCTGTAACCTCGAACCCCAAGCCAGGCAGCCCCAAACGTCCCCACAAGGTATTTTCCAAAGGCCTTTTAAAATCATTTTCCCAAATTAAACGTTTGCTGACAAACAAACGATGCTCCAGTAAGCTGGGCGGATGCAATTGACTACCTAATCCTGCTTCCAGATAAGCCCAGGGCCCTAAAGCCAAATGCAGGTCGCCCTGCACCTGATATTCACCCAGATTTCCAAACAATCCGATCGCGCCAGTTGCCGAAAGCGAAAACCGCGCAGAAGGGCGAATACCCAATTTGCCAGTTAAAAACAAATTGGAAATAACCGTATCAATGGGCTCCTGGTGAACCTTGTAATAGCTGTGCGCCAATCCGGCGCTAAACAAGTCCGACTCTATTCCATTTTCCCTGGGTTTGAACGTACTCAGCGAAAATTGATTTTCTACCTTATTGTAGGCCACATACTGCCGAATTCCACGTCGGTCAACCAGGAAATCTTTGTAAAAAAAAGAGTCCTGATTCAGAGGGCTGTCTGAAAACTTATCCGTAAACCGGCTGTATTCCACGATATGAGCAGCCCGCAATGCCCTTTTACCCGCAGCTCCGCCAAGGAAATTATAGTATTGGGCGGTATAAAGCATTGTTTGGCTCATGCGGGTATTGGCGGTCTGATTGGGCAATTGAATGGGTGCTGCGATTGGACCATCAAACTGCCCGTTTCCAAAAACCGTTCCGGGGGCTATACCGCCGTTTTCTCTTTGGTGGATGGTATTTTTGGTAAATATTACAAAAAACTGATATTTTTTACCAATTGGCGCCCATACTCCCAGAGATAAGGTATTGTGTCTGGAGCGCTGAAATTTGTATTGTCCCAGATTGTTGATCGACCGATAGTCGAGGGAAAAGACCGTATTTTTTGAAAATGTTCTGCAATATTTGGCCTGCACCATTCCGTCGAACTGGGTACGACCTTGGGTAAAAAACACCTCACTAAAAGAGCGCTTGTTGGTGTAAAACCGCAAATTTTCAGGTTTGGATTGGTACAGGTCATAGGCATGAATGCCCAGATCGAAGCCGCGGCGGGTTTGCGGACGAAAAAGCAAGGGCCGTGCTGCCGTGCCGAGGTTTCCCAAGGACCCAAAATCGATGGTTGCTTTACGCACGGGATCGTACATGCGAAATTGCAGATCGAGCAAGGTATCCCGATCTTCCAATCTTTGTTCGGGTGCCGTTGCGTGCGTATACAGGATGTGAAGGGTATCGACCGATGGCAATGGCTGTTGTGCTGTAAGCCAATGACTTAACAAGCAAAGGCATCCAAAAAGAAAGCCGGATCTTCGAAGCCTGTCAAGCCTCGGGTATCCGGCTTTGCCATGATATAAACAGTTGTTTTTCAAACGATTTATTTTTTTCAACAATCGGCCATAGAACGTTCTCTGCGCCTATAGCGTTGCCCCAAAATTATTCTGGCGTTGCCACGAGCGCCGGATTCATGCCCATGGTGGAGAAACCGCCATCGTGGAAGAGGTTTTGCATGGTGACAAATCGGGTCAAATCGCTGAACAGTGCAACGCAATAATTGGCGCAATCTTCGGCGGGCGCATTGCCCAGAGGCGACATTTTGTCGGCATAGTCGTAAAACTCTTGAAAGCCCTTTATGCCCTTGCCGGCCGTAGTCATGGTGGGTGACTGAGAAATCGTATTCACCCGCACACGCTTTGCTGTTCCCAGGTGGTATCCAAAACTGCGGGCAAAAGATTCAAGCAGCGCCTTGGATTCTGCCATTTCGCTGTAATCCGGAAATACCCGTTGGGCAGCAATGTAAGTAAGCGCCACAATGCTTCCCCAGTCGCTGATGGCATCCAGTTTCCAAAGGGTTTGCATGAGCTTATGAAAGGAGATGGCACTCACGTCAAAGGTTTTTTGCATCCATTCATAATTCAAATCGGTATACGCCTTTCCTTTTCGCACGTTTACCGACATTCCAATGCTGTGCAACACAAAGTCGAACTTGCCTCCAAAATGTTCAAGGCTTTGTTTAACCAGATTTTCCAAATCCTCTATGGAAGTGGCATCTGCCGGAATAACCGGGGCATTACAAACTTCTGCCAGGTTGTTGATTTCACCCATACGCATGGCAACTGGTGCGTTGGTCAGAACAATTTGTGCGCCTTCTTGTACACAACGCTCCGCTACTTTCCAGGCGATACTCTGGTTATCGAGTGCGCCGAAAACAATGCCTTTTTTGCCAGCAAGAATATTACTCATAGGAAAACAGTTTGTGAATGAAGCGGCAAAGATAAAAAAGCCCAAATGATATGCCTGATATCTTTAAAAAATCAACTGCTCGTTTTTCTGGTTTACTTTACAGGGCATGGGAAAAGCAATACGAAGCAACTTGCTGAAAATCATTTTTTTATGCTATATCACAGCGATGCTTTCGGCTTTTACCTAGGTAAGAATCTCCAACAATTTCTTGGTTCCTATGCTTGCTTTTTCCGAAATCACCTGCAAATTTGGCAAGTTTTCTAGCGCTGCATTGACTTGAGGTTTCGGATCAATATAATAATACGGTATATCCGGATGGCTATACATCATCAAACTGGCTGCCGGATAAACCTGCAAGGATGTACCGATAATCACAAAACAATCGGCATCGTGTACAATTCCGGCTGCGGTTTCAAGCATCGGGACCGATTCCCCAAACCACACGATATGCGGACGGAGTTGGGCGCCTTGCGCGCACAAATCACCTAAAAAAAGATCCTTATCCCAGGGATATATCAAATTCGGGTATCGCTCCGATCGGACCTTGCGCAATTCGCCATGCAAGTGTAACACCTTGCTGCTGCCAGCGCGTTCATGCAGATCATCTACATTTTGGGTAACGATCCACACATCATATTGTTTCTCAAGATCTACCAAGCGTTTATGGGCATCATTGGGCTCAACTTCCATTAATTGCCGTCGCCGCTGATTGTAAAACTCGAGTACCAATTCCGGATTATTTTCCCAAGCCTCCGGGGTTGCGACCTCTTCAATTCGATGATTTTCCCAAAGCCCATCGGCATCGCGAAAGGTGCGAATTCCGCTCTCGGCACTAATGCCTGCCCCCGTTAACACAACCAGTTTTTTCATATCCCGGCCTGGGTGCGATTTAACTTGCTGTTTCGATACCCGTACCCAAAATAAATGACCAAACCCACAATCAACCAAACAAAAAATCCAAACCAACTTTTGGCCGGAATTTGGGCCATCATGTACAAACAGGAAACCAAACCTAAAACCGGAATAAGCGAAAGTTTATACCGGTAACAAAAATAACAAAGAAACAGGGAGGTAATCAGGAAAAGCCACATCGGAATTTTGTGTTGAAACAAATTCCAACCGGATGCGTATTTTTCCTCCGATGATATAGGCATTGCTTCTACCGCCGCCTGATACCTGGCTGGCTCCAATGAACCCAGGTAAGCACTTAAGTCTCCCTCATGGGCTGCCATTCCAAGACTGTCGCGCTGGGTAATTTGAATCTTTACTTTTTCTATATCCCCTTCATTCATTTTAACCAATATGTCTTCGCTGGAGTACATTTCCCGCGTGTTGAATACCCAGGCCCGTATCTGCTCAGGGTATTGCGTTTGCAAAAAAACAAGTCCACCCACTACCATGACCGGAAAAATATATTGGGCATTGATATAAGGAATTCGAAACTTTCCCCGAGGCACATTCGGCGTGATTTGTAATTTGAGTACTCCCGCACATACCAAAACAAAAGCAAAAAGGGTACCCATACTGCATAAATCCAGCACCGTATCACTGGGAATGAACAACATCGGGATTACTACAAATAATCCGGTAACCACTGTAGAAAAAGCAGGCGTTTGATACACAGGATGAATTTTTGAAAATCGACGCGGCAACAATCCATCCCGACTCATCGACATCCAAATGCGCGGCTGACCCAACTGAAACACCAAAAACACCCCGGCCATAGCTACAACTGCACTCACCGCAATGATGCCCGAAAACCACTTTAAATGGATCTTTGAAAATACAAATGCCAAGGGATCATCTACTTTTAAATCTTTGTACGATACCATTCCCGTAAGTACCAACGAAATACAAATGTACAATACTGTGCAAATGATAATTGCATACACCATTGCGCGCGGAAGGTCTCTTTGCGGGTTCTTACACTCCTCGGCAGTAGTTGACAAGGCGTCAAAACCAATATAGGCAAAAAAGACCGATGAAACCCCCGCCATTACCCCCCCGAAACCATTGGGTATAAACGGGTGCCAATTGGCTGTATCCACATAAAAAACGCCAACCACAATCACCAGTAAAACTACCAGCAATTTTAAAACCACCATGGCATTTCCCGCATTTTTGGATTCCTTCATGCCAATGTATACCAGGGCTGTCACCAATATAGACATAATTATGGCGGGTATATCCAAAATAACACGCAAATTCCCCAGCTGCGGGGCTGTGCTCCAGGCATTATAAGCTTCCAACTGCGCCTGGCTCAAATCGCTCAGAACAGAACCCGATTTTAAAAGCCCGAAAGCGACATTATATCCATTTTGAGCTGATACATAATCAATTGTTGCCCAATCCGGTATTTGCCAACCGGCGCTCTCGCACAAACTTGTAAAATACCCCGACCAGGAAACCGCAACAGTTATGTTACCTACCGCATATTCCATGATCAAAGCCCAGCCAATGATCCAGGCAATCAATTCCCCAAATGCAACATAGGAATAAGTATAAGCACTGCCCGAAACCGGCAACATGGAAGCAAACTCGGCATATGCAAAGGCGGCAAAACCACAGGCTACCGCCGTAAAAATAAACAAGAAAATAACGGCTGGCCCTCCATTGTAACTGGCAGACCCAATTGTACTAAAAATTCCGGCACCTATAATAGCGGCTATTCCAAGGGCGGTTAAATCCCAAACGCCCAGGTTTTTATCCAGTCCTACCCCTCCCTCCGATTCTGATTCTGCGGAGGCGATGGCTTCGGAAATTGACTTTTTGCGAAACAATTTGCTTAAAAATGCCATAATGTGTTTTTTTGGATCAATTGCTCCTTTTTGAAAGCGCAATTTGCATTTTTCGAAAGGGTTCTTCTCTCAGGCCGCAAAATCCAAACTTTTAATCTGATTACAGGCAATTTTTACAAATTTTTCTTTAACCATGCGCTTATACCTTTCGCGCTTTCAGAGAATAAACCATCGGTAATACTTGCTCAAGTCCCTGAATCTGATAGTTCCCATCAGGCGTTTGAACACATTTGCTGAAACAATTATACGGAGAATAAGGGTATTCATTTAAAAATTCGAGTCTCAGCCCTTGACCAAGCAAGGCATTGATGATTTCGCTGAGGCTGTGATTCCATCCATATTCCTTGTACTGAATGTCGGCATAACGATCGGCGTAAGATCCGACCTGTTCTGTCTCAATTACCCCAAAATTGTGGTATGGATACTTTAAATGGGTCATTTCTTCATCCATCATCCAAATAACCGGATGAAAATCAACGATATAAAAAAAACCGCCTGGTTTCAGATGCCGTGCCACAATGCCAGCCCAAGGCTCCAGATCGGGCAACCAGCCTATGGTTCCGTAGGACGTGAATACTACATCGAAGGTTTCATCAAGATGTTTTGGCAAATCGTACAAGTTGCAACAAACAAACCGGGCCTCCAAACCTGTCTGGGTGGAAAGTTCGCGCGCTAAATCGATGGCAGCGTCTGAAAAATCCACCCCGGTCACGCGTGCGCCCAGGCGCGCCCAAGAAAGGGTATCCTGCCCGAAATGGCACTGTAAATGCAACAGCGACTTCCCATTTACATCGCCAACCTCGTTTAGCTCGATGGCATTCAAACTCGTTTTTCCTGCCTTCCAGGCATCCAGCGCATAAAATTCGGCGCTTTGATGAATGGCCGTTTTTAAATTCCAACCATGCCGATTGGCCTCAATATATGTTTGATAACTTTCCATAAGTCTATTATCGACCACGTGCTGAGTATCCGGCATGGGCCTGCCAAAAAATATCGTCGTTCAAAAAAATCTTCTGAATAACAGCATCATAGCCTTCCAGTTTTTGATACGATTGCGCCAGGGTATGCAAACTGTTCCCAAAATTGTAACTGGATAACACCTGGCTGTACCTGCCAATTTCCTCCGGCAAATTGGGAAGTCTGTACCCTACAGCACCTAATGTTGGATGCATCAAAACTTCCCAACGAACTTGAGGCGCATTCAAACCGGAACGAACCATAGATATAACATCTACATCTCCTGTAAATTGAACGCCAGAAAAACGATTGTTGGATAAGGGAAGGGGCTGTGCATCAAAATCGGGTAAACTCAGCGATTTTGGTATCGAATCATATAACTGGTCACTTTCATACCATTCATTTCCCGGTGCAGGGCCGCTGCCACTAAATCGAATACGAAATCCGGAATATGGCAGGGGTTCAGGATTAAATGCCTCATTTACAATGGGCTCATACACATTCAGTTCATCATAAATGGGAATTGCGCCTCCTGGCGCCCGGTTCAAATCGCCCAAGGGGAAAAATTGCTTTTGATCCCAATTCTCCACCCCATCCAGGGTATACTTCCAGGCAGAAACAAAGGGTAATTTGATTTTTTTAGGGTGGGCAAATATCGTTGGCAACAAATTGGGATCGATGATTGCCGCAATCTCGCTCTGATTGATGTTATCGAAGCGCATATATCGCCACTTTTCTTCGCCATTTATTTTAATGCGTCCCCAAAATCGACCAGTGTGTTGCACCCGGTAAAGACCAAAAAAACTGTTGGCAAGTTGCGGGCGCGAATAAGTCAAACCATCTGAAACAATAATTGAATCACAACTGTTTATATTAATCAGTTGAATTCTTAAATCCGTGCTGCGTTTGTAATTGCCCGATTGCAAATGGATGGTTTGCCCGCTTCCAATTTGCGTGTAGGTAGTCAAACTAATACTGGTATCCCGAATTCCTGACCCACTGGCGTCTACAACCGTAATTTTGGCCACCGTACAATCGAACAAGGCGCCGGGTTCCACATTCGGTATGGTTAAATGCGCTGTATCCCCGCCGGGCAGCCATTTGAAAGCCCGAACATTTCCCTCCTCATCGGTAAGAAAAACGCCTAATTTGGCTTCAAGTTCGCTGTATGCATTGTTACAAATCAATTCGAAGCGCGGAACCTCTTCGGGTACCGGTTTTGGATCTTCTTTTTTACATTGAACCCAAAGAAGGATTAAGAAAGGCGAGATGCGCAATAAAAGTCGGCCAAACATGAGCGGATAAAAAGATCGGTAAGGATGAATTAAATCGGATTTGCATACAAAGGTAAATGCTTTGAAAAAAAAAATGTACATCTTTCCATTCTTGTCAGATATTAGCCACTTTTAACGATCTGTTTAACACTCTACCCGGTATGTACCGGATGCTTTTTCAACAGGGTTTTACCTTTCATCTGACTAAACTTTACAAAAATGGAATCTGTAGCCGTATTCTGTGGCGCGAATAAAGGAAATAAGCCTTATTTTGCCGAACAGGCTGCCGAATTGGGCAAAAATTTGGCCGAACGCAACATTCACGTTGTATTTGGAGGAGGAAGCGTGGGGCTGATGGGCGTCTTGGCCGATTCGGTTCTGGCACATGGCGGCCCCATCACGGGTGTCATTACCCATCAACTCAACACCCTGGAACTTGGCCACCCTGGCGTAAAAAACATGATCGTTGTCGAATCTATGGCCGAACGACGAACCATGCTGATAAAGGGTACCGATGGTGTCATCACCCTGCCGGGCGGTTACGGCTCCATGGATGAATTTTTCGAATCGCTCACCCTGGCCCAGCTTCATCAATACCGAAAGCCCATCGGTTTGCTCAACGTCAATGGATATTACGACCCCTTGCTGGCCATGATGGATCACATGGTTAACTTTGGATTTTTGAAAAGTGAAAACCGAAAACTGTGTGTAGTGGCCCAAACAATTCCCGATTTAATCGACCAAATGTTGGCCTA
>JAGWYI010000668.1 GCA_018969455.1 Bacteroidota bacterium
CGGTAATCAACTTGCCCAACTTGCGGTCGTTGGCCACTTTGTGCCAGAACCAGGCCACAATGGGCAGTGCCATGGCCGATCCCTGGCCGAGTGCCATGGACCGGAAGCGCACCGCCGGGCTCGGGGCGCCCACCCAGGCGCCGGTAACCAACTGGGGATTGAAGCAAATGAACCAGCCGTCGGACTGGTTTTGGGTGGTACCGGTTTTGCCGGCAAAGTCGCCTGTAATGCCAAAGCCCCGGCGCAAACGCGAGCCGGTGCCGTAATTGATTACATTTTGCAGCATTTCCGTCATCAATGAAGCCTGGTCTTCCGTGAGGGCGTGTACATGCGGGCCCAGATCGGCATTGGCGGTCAGTTCCTGATTGTAGTCGTACAGCACTTTCCCATTGCGGTCAACCACTTTCAACACGGTAACCGGCTCGGGCCGCACGCCGGCATTGGCGATGGTGCCGTATACCTTGATCATATCATACAAGGTGATATCGGCAGCGCCCAGGCTGATGCCGTATTCGCGCGGGAGGCGGGAGGTGATGCCCATTTTTTCGGCCAGTTCGATGGTTTTCTGGATGCCCACGCGTTCGATCAATTGAGCGGCCACGACATTTACCGATTTGGTGAGGGCGCCCGACATGGAATAAAAGCCGCCGTAAAACTCATCGGAGTTGTGTGGCTCCCAGTCTACGATTTTTTTAATTTCGTTTGGAAAATATTCGCAAGGGGAAATGTTTTCCTGCAAAGCGGCCGAATACACGATGGGTTTAAACGTAGAGCCTACCTGGCGTTTGCTAAGGATATGGTCGAATTTGAAATACTTGAAATTGGTGCCTCCTGCCCAGGCGCGCACGAAACCGTTGCGGTGGTCCATGGCCATAAAGCCGCAATTGAGCATACAAAAATAGTAGCGCACACTGTCGATGGGCGACATGATGGTATCCACATCTCCGCCGCCGTTGCGCCAGGAGAAAATGGTCATTTTTACGGGTTGCTCGAAATTTTTGAGGGCGTCGGCGTCATTAAGGCCGGATTCGTGCAGGCTTTCCCAGCGGCTGCTGCGTTTAATCTGGTCGTCGATCCACTTGTCGTCGCCCCAGGGTTTGTCCTGTTTGTAGGCTTTCCAGTGCTGGTTGAATTGTTTTTGCAGATCGCCCATGTGTTTTTGAATGGCTTCTTCTGCGTACTGCTGCATTTTGCTATGCAGCGTGGTGTATATTTTTAATCCGTCGGTGTAGAGGTTGTAGGCTGTTCCGTCGTCTTTTTGTACATTTTTGAGCAGTTTGGGCATTACATCGGTGCGGAGGTATTCCCTGAAGTAGGTACCCAGCCCGTCGTTGTTGCTGTCTACATTGTAGCGTTTGGCGCCAACAGGTTTTTTGCTGAGTTCTTTGTATTCCGCCTCACTCAGGTCGCCGTTGCGCACCATTTGATACAGCACCACATTGCGGCGTTTCTTGGCGTTTTCGGGGTTGCGCACCGGGTGGTACAAGGTAGTGCCTTTGAGCATGCCCACCAGGGTGGCTGCCTGATCAATGCTTAGATCCTTGGGCTTTTTGTTGAAATATTGTCGAGATGCCACCTGAATTCCGAATACATCGCCTCCAAAGGGTACGGTATTGAGGTACAAATTGAGCAGTTCCTGTTTGTTGTACACCCTTTCCAATCGGATAGAAATAAAATTCTCCCTTATTTTATTGATAATTAAGCTAATACCGGGAATCCAGTATTTTCTGCGGGGGTACAGGTTTTTGGCCAATTGCTGGCTGAGGGTAGAGCCGCCGCCCGAGGATTCGCGGCCGGTCAGCATGCCAAAACCCACCCGAAACCAGCTCTGAATGTCAATGCCGCTGTGGGTTAAAAAACGTTTGTCTTCCGTAGCGATTAAAGAATTTATAATATTTTTCGGTATGTTCTCGTAGGAAATGGCCGTCCGGTTTTCGATGTAATACTTCCCGATCATCACCGAATCTACCGTATAAATTTCGGTGGAATTGGCCGTTTCAACCTCTTTTAACTCGGATCTACTGGGCATGTGTCCAAACAGCCCGATCCATACTCCGACAATAAGAAACAGCAGGAGGTAAAATCCCCATTTGATAAACCAGCCGATCCAGGCCAGAATACTGCCAGCTAGGGGGCGTCGCTGGCGAAAACCGGCCCACCAGGCCCAGTAAGGGGCCCATAGACGCGCCCAAAAGGCCTGAACAGGCGCTAAAAACGGACGCAATGGCGCGGTGATCTGGCGCCAAATTGTGCGAATCGGGGCTGTTTTATCAGAA
>JAGWYI010000041.1 GCA_018969455.1 Bacteroidota bacterium
TGTACCACAGAAGGCCGGGCCGACAGCATGGTGGAAACACCCACCCATGTGTATATTTTAGAATACAAACTGGATAAAAGTCCGCAGGCAGCACTCGATCAGATCAAACAAAAGAAATACTACCGAAGTGCCTGGACGACAGGCAAACCGGTAGTGGGTGTGGGCGTGAATTTTTCCAGCAAAACCCGGAATATTGAGGCCTGGGTGGCGGAGGAATTGTAGCAGGGTTATCGGGCACAGCCCGATTGATGGTCTCGCACGAGGCAAACAGCCTCGCGCGAACACAGGTAAATAGCCTCGTGCGAACACAGGCAAATAGCCTCGCGTGAACACAGGTAAATAGCCTCGCGTGAACACAGGTAAATAGCCTCGCGCGAACACTGCGAAAATGCTGCTTATTTTTTTTCTGCAATTTTCCGCAACTCATTGAGTTTCCACAAAGCATCCATGGGCGTCATGGTATTCAGATCCAGCGCCATCAGTTCTTCTTTGATGCGGAGGGTGAATTCGTCTACATCGAAAATATGCAGTTGGAGGGGGCTGGCGATTTGCTTTACCTTTTTCTTTATATCGGGCGCTTTGGGCGTTTCAACGGATTGATTTTTAACAATTTGATCCGGTGCTTCGATGTGTTTGTCTTCCAGTTCGCGGAGGATTTCCTGGGCGCGTTCCACGAGTGTTTGGGGCATGCCTGCCATGCGTGCAACGTGTATACCGAAGGAGTGGTTGGAGCCGCCGGGGACCAATTTGCGCAAAAACACCACTTTATGTCCGACTTCGCGGGTGCTGACGTGAAAATTGTGGATGCGCGGCAGTTTTTCGGCGAGTTCATTTAGTTCGTGGTAATGGGTGGCAAAGAGGGTTTTAGGCTGTGCCTTGGGGTTGTCGTGCAGAAACTCGACGATGCTCCAGGCAATGCTAATGCCATCATAGGTGCTGGTTCCGCGGCCGATTTCGTCGAGCAGGATGAGCGAGCGAGCACTGACATTGTTCATAATGAGTGCGGTTTCGTTCATTTCCACCATGAACGTACTTTCTCCGCCGCTGATGTTGTCGCTTGCGCCCACGCGGGTGAATACTTTATCTACCAGTCCGATGCGGGCGCTGTCGGCGGGCACAAAGCTGCCCATTTGCGCCATGAGGGTGATGAGTGCGGTTTGGCGCAGGAGGGCTGATTTACCGGCCATATTGGGTCCGGTAATAAGTACAATTTGCACTTCATCGGCATCGAGGTACACATCATTTGGGATGTAAGTCTCGCCTACCGGCAATTGCGTTTCGATGACCGGGTGTCTGCCGCCTTTGATGTCGAGTGCGAAGCTATTGTCGATGAGCGGACGCACATACTGGTGTTGCAAGGCCGTTTTAGCGAAAGAAAGCAGGCAATCGAGTTGAGCGATAAACTGGGCGTTTAGTTGAATGGGCTGGATATAGGCGGCTGCTTCTGCGATGAGTTCGAGGAAAAGTTTTTCTTCGAGCGCCAGTATTTTCTCTTCAGCGCCCAATATTTTGGATTCCAGCACTTTAAGTTCTTCGGTGATGAATCGTTCGCCGTTGGCGATGGTTTGTTTCCGGATCCAGTCGGGCGGGGTTTGGTCTTTCCATTTGCTGGTGACTTCCAGGTAGTAACCGAACACGTTGTTGAACCCGATTTTGAGGCTTGGGATGCCAGTTCTTTCCGATTCGCGTTGTTGGATTTCGAGGAGCAGGTCGCGGCTGTTGCGCACGATGTTACGGAACTCGTCGAGTTCGGGGTGTGCGCCATCGGCTATGGCGCCGCCTTTGCGTACGTCGGTGGGCGGTTCTTCGGCGAGGCTGGATTCAATTTTTTTGCGCAGGCTTAGGCAGGGGTTCATTTGTTCCCCAAGGCGTTGCAGTGCGGTGTTTTCACAATTTTCGAGGATGTTTTTAAGTTGTTCGGTGGCTTGCAGGGCACGGCGCAATTGCATCATTTCGCGCGGGTTAATTTTGCCCACTGAGGTTTTGGAAAGCAATCGTTCGAGGTCGCCCACTTGACGAAGGAGCGGTTCCAAATCCTGGCGCAGCTTATCGCGGTTGAACAGGAAAGCCACCACTTCGTGTCGGTCTTCGATTTGTTTGGGGTTGGTAAGCGGGAGCAGCACCCATTTTTTGAGTAATCGAGCGCCCATGGGGCTAATGGTTTTATCGAGAATTTGCAGGAGGGAAACGCCTTGTTCGTGGTTGCTGTACACCAGTTCGAGGTTCCGAATGGTAAAGCGGTCGAGCCACACATATTGTTCATTTTGAATACGTGCGATGCTGGTAATATGGCTGAGGCGTTTATTTTCGGTGGAATTGAGGTAATAGAGTGCGGCTCCGGCCGCTGTTTGGGCAAGATCCAGGTTATCGAGTCCGAAACCTTTCAGACTGGCAGTTTGGAAGTGATTGAGCAGTTTTTCCTGGCCGAAATCATGGGTAAAAATCCAGTCTTCCAGGGTAAATGTGTAAAATTTGTCTCCAAAATGCGCTTGAAACTCCTTGAGGCGACTTTTGGGCAGGATCAGTTCGGAGGGTCGGAAGCTTTGCAACAATTTATCGATGGCAGGTGCATCTCCCTCACTGACAAAAAACTCACCAGTGCTAATATCCAGAAAAGCAATTCCAAACAAATCTTGTTTGCCGTATGCGATGGTGGCCAAAAAGTTGTTTTGGTTGTATTCCAGCAAAGCATCATCGGTTGTAACGCCCGGTGTAACCACTTCGGTCACGGCCCTGCGCACCACCTTTCCGGGCACTGGTTTTTCCATTTGTTCGCAGATGGCCACTCGATAGCCCGCCCTTACGAGGCGCGGCAAATACAAATCGAGCGAGTGATAGGGGAATCCGGCCAATTCCACATCGGCGCCGCCGTTGTTTCGGCTGGTGAGGGTAATGCCGAGCGCCCTGGCGGCTTTTACAGCATCATCGCCAAAGGTTTCATAAAAATCACCCACCCGAAACAGTAAAATTGCATCGGGATATTTGGCCTTTACCTGAACATACTGGGTCATGAGTGGCGTGAGTGGCGCGGTGGGTTCCGTGCCACTCCCCTCTTTTTTTGTACGTGCCATATTTCCATGAATAAAACTGTAAAGGTATACCTCCAGCGGCAAGATGAATAAAAACAAATTTCAATGGAAGCAATTTTTTTTTGTCGAACAAGGCAGCATTTCGACATTTATGTGAATCTGGATATACTCAAAACAAGGGAAACTACACATTTTTTGCATTATTTTTACCCTGAAAAGCCAAATAATTATTACATTCGCCCCCAATCCTCCACATACTAATTTGCTTCAATCCATCAGTCGGTAATCAATTTCCAATTTCAGCCCCGGGCTGGTTTTAATCCGAATTTGAATTTATCCCAATCCGACTTTGCTTTTTGTTGCAATTTTAACTATTTGATTATGCGTCTTTCTATTACGCTTTCTGCCTTTTTCCTATTTCTGTGTGCGTTGGTTTCAGCCCAATCTACCGTTCAGGTAGATTTGACAGGCACCCGCATGCGCAAGGAACTTGTTTTTTCCGGTTTGAGCTGTGAAATTCAGCTTTGCGGATTAACACCCGGTAACACTTACAATTTGTTTGCCAATCCGGTTTTGCTCTCGCAAAAAGACAAGTTTGAATTATTGTCGGCAAAAAAGAGCGCCGGATATGGAAGTTTTGAAAAAAATGAAAAACGACCGGAAACGGCCCGTTTTAAGGCAGAATCGGCCTGTGTTCGTTTTCGTTTGCGGGCCCTTACGCCTGCGCCAGATGGAACACCCCATGCAATATTGACCGTTTTGTGCGAAGATTGCCCCCAGGATGATGCCTGGAAAAGCAGCTTTTTAAACGGGGTGGAACTCGCCAATTTGAGCACAACCGGAAGCGTTTCGGCCAACTCCCTCATTACCAATACTTTGATTGGTGGCAACTGTTTTAGTGTGACAAATATTACCTCTGCAGGCAACGCAACTTCCCGGGGTACATTTACCAATGGCCTGTCAAACATTGGAATTGCCAATGGGGCAGTCCTTTGCACAGGAAATGTGAACATTTTGCCTGGTCCGAACAATGCACCCAATGCCAATGGAGGGTATAACAATAATTCGGCCGACGACCCAGACCTGGCTACTTTGAGTTCAGGCAACCAATGGGATGTATCAAAAATTGAATTTGATTTTACACCAACTGCAAATACAGTTCAGTTTGATTTTGTATTTGGTTCTGAAGAATACTGTGAATACGTTGGATCGCAGTTCAACGATGTATTTGGCTTTTTCATAAGCGGTCCAGGAATTTCAGGCACTCAAAACATTGCCTTAATTCCGGGCACCAGTACACCGGTAGCCATCAACAACGTGAATCACAACTCCAACACGAGTTATTATGTAAATAACAGTACCAATGCCGCTCAATGCAACAATTTACCGGCATTTAACACGGCAGAATGCCAACTGGATGGATGGACAACTGTACTTACTGCAACTGCCAATGTAACACCCTGCGGAACATACCACATCAAACTTGCCATTGCCGATATTGGTGATGCAGCCTTTGCTTCGGCTGTGTTTTTGAAAGCCAATTCCTTTAATGCAGGGGGTATTGCTACTGCGGCTCCAATATATCCCAACGGGCAAACCTTCATTTACGAGGATTGCGGACCAGGTGGTTACATCAAATTTACGAGAGGGAACAACGATTTATCCCAGCCTTTCGATGTGTTCTTTACAGTGTCTGGGACCGCTACTCCTGGCGACGATTACGCCCCACTTACCAGTCCGGTTACCATTCCCGCCGGTCAGTCGTTTATTCAAATACCGATTACTGCATTTGCCGATTTGATTCAGGAGGGCGACGAAACCATTTTGCTTACGCTGGACAATCCGTGTACCTGTAATGCACAACCCGTCACCTTTGTTATCAGGGATAAAGAACCTTTTGAAGTTACCCTGGATGACGTTACCTTATGCGGGGGCACCAATGCGACCCTGACCCCCGTCCTTTCAGGCGGAGTAGGCCCCTTTACCTACTTATGGAGTACCGGTGCTACCACGTCTTCCATTAATGTAAATACCCCGGGTACCAATACTTATACTGTCATGGTAACCGACAAATGCGGCACTTCAATTACGGTGAACTCGGTGGTTAGCCTCATCCC
This sequence comes from Bacteroidota bacterium, assembly GCA_018969455.1. Lineage (GTDB taxonomy): Bacteria > Bacteroidota > Bacteroidia > Chitinophagales > Saprospiraceae > M3007. Next base: position 5,147 of record JAGWYI010000041.1, read on the forward strand.
CTCCCCGACGGCAGCACTCAGTGGATCGGGAGTTTTTTGTGCCGGTGTGATGAATCCCATCAACTTGACGCTCACCCTTACCGGCATTGGCCCCTGGGAGGTCACCTATAATGCTGCCGGAAATACTATAACCAATACTTTTAATTCGAGTCCGGCCATTATTACGGCTACCGATCCGGGCACTTATAACCTGGTGAGTGTAGAATCGGGGAATGGTTGCACAGGAACTGTTACGGGGAACATTAACCTCAATCTGATTACTGTTACAGCCAATCTGACACCCACCGATCCCGCTTGTTTTAGTTCCAACAATGGGTCTATCACAACCACTGCCTCAGGAGGTTCAGGTCCTTTCACTTACCTATGGAGCAATAACGCTACCACTGCCAACCTCAACAATTTGGCGCCGAATACCTATACCGTTACGGTAACGAATGGAAACGGTTGTACAGGAACCAACGAGGTTACTCTCACAGCCCCACCCCTGCTCACCGCTTCTATTTTAAGCAGCCAAAACATTGATTGCAACAACCCGCAAGGAAATGCCGATTTGGAGGTTTCGGGGGGCACGCCAAGCTATACCTTCCATTGGAGCAACAATTCCACAGCAGAAGACCCTGTATTTACCAGCGGCGGAACCTTTACTGTAACCGTTACCGATAGCAAAAACTGTACCGTCACCAGCACTGTATCAATTGCAGCCAACACAACACAACCAACTGCCGTTATTGCCCCTCCCGGACAAATTACCTGCGCCAACACGGTGCTTACCCTAAACGCTAGTGGTTCATCGCAAGGTTCGAATTTTGAATACAATTGGAGTGGACCGGGGTTTGTTTGTTGCGAAACAACCTTACAACCTCAAATAAACCAGGGCGGATTGTATGCTTTGACAGTCACCAATACCGACAACGGATGTACCAAAGTGGTATCGGTCAATGTGGTTCAAAATAATACTCCACCCAATGTAAACATCAGTACACCGGCCAATATTGGTTGTACGATGCCCACCATTACCCTGAATGGAACCGGAACCGCCACTGGAGCAGGCATTTCCTATCAATGGACCACCAATGGAGGCAATTTTGTATGTTGCACAAGCACCCTCAACCCACAAGTAAATCAGGCAGGTGAGTATACACTGGTAGTTTCCAATGCCAATAATGGCTGTACCAATTCAGCAACGGTCACGGTCAATGGCAATATTATTCCACCAATTGCGACCATCAATCCCCCACCGGTCATCAATTGTTACAACCCGGAAATCAGCATTGATGCATCAGGCTCTTCCAGTAACGGCAACTTTACCTACAACTGGTCTGGGCCATCCGGCGGAATCAACAGTGGCGGCAATACGCTCAATCCCAATGTGGATGTGGCAGGAACCTATACATTAACCGTTACCAATGCCGACAATAATTGCACGGCCACCGCCACGGTAACTGTAAGTTCCAACACCATCGCACCTGTAGCAGCAGCCTCAACGCCTGGAATTTTAACCTGTGCCACCACAGAATTAACCCTAAACGGAAACGGATCCTCTACCGGATCGAATTTTGAATACTTGTGGACCACCAATTCAGGCAACATCGTAAGTGGTGAAAACACCCTGAATCCCGTGATTGACCAACCAGGCACCTATGTTTTACTGGTAACAGATGTTTCCAACGGCTGTACAAAAATCGCCTCGGTAACGGTCAATCAAAACATTACCCTGCCCAATGCCAACATCAACACCCCGGCCAACATCGGTTGTAACATGCCTGTGGTAACCCTCAACGGAAACGGGTCATCCACAGGTGCAAACTACAGCTTCCAATGGTCTACTTCGGGGGGCAACTTTGTTTGCTGCACCAATACCCTTAATCCGCAAGTTGATCAGGAAGGAACCTACACCATTCTGGTTACCAATACTGCAACGGGTTGTACCAAGGAGGCAACTGTAACGGTAAGCGGAAATACCATTCACCCGATTGCTGATATTGCCCCTCCTATTATTATTGATTGCAACAATCCCGAAATCACCCTCGACGGATCCGGATCCTCTCAAAACGGAAATTTTACCTACAATTGGAATGGCCCATCTGGCGGCATCAACAGTGGCGGCAATACCCTTAATCCAACCGTAGATTTGGCAGGAACCTATACCCTGACTGTTACCAATGCCGATAACAACTGTACCGCTACTGCTTCTGTGACGGTTCAGGCAGATCAGGTAAAACCAACTGCAGTGGCTGCTACCCCACCCTTGCTGACATGCCAAAACCCACAAATTACCCTGAATGGAACAGGCTCCAGTACCGGAAGTAATTTCACCTATGAATGGACAGGCGGAAGCATCGTTAGCGGGGAAAACACCCTCAATCCCGTGGTGGATCAACCCGGCGTTTATACACTTGTCGTTACCAATACCACCAATGGTTGTACCAAATCGGTTACGGTTACGGTGAATGCCAACCAAAACTTCCCGGTTGCGAACGCCGGCCCAAGCCTGGAACTCAATTGTTTACATCCTACCCGCCAAATTCAAGGCAGTGGTACGGCAGGCAATAACTTCAGCTTACAGTGGATTCCGAACCCTGGGAATATTGTTTCCGGTGCCAATACTTTTACGCCCGTGGTAAATCAGGCCGGTTTTTATACCTTAATTGTAACCAATACCACCAATGGCTGCACGAGCGAAGACATTGTGGAGATCACAGAAAACTTCAATACTCCCACGGCACTCATCGCACCTCCAGAAATTCTTACTTGTGCCAACCCCCTTATTACCATCGATGGCAGCGGTTCGTCACAAGGCGGAAACTATACTTATCAGTGGACCTCAACTCCGGCAGGCGGTATTGTGAGCGGAGGCAACACCGACAGCCCCACCATCAACAAACCCGGAACCTACAAACTAACTATTACGGATACCGAAAGCGGCTGCACAGCAACCGCTCAAGTTGTTGTTACACAAGATATTACACCTCCGGTCGCCAACGCCGGACCAGGCGCCCAACTTAGTTGTCAAATGCCTACAATCACCCTGAACGGCAGCGGCTCAGTTGGACCAGAATTTAGCTACGAGTGGATTACGGCAAACGGCAACATTCAAAGCGGAGAAAATACCCTCAATCCAACCGTTGACGCAGGCGGCTTGTACCGTCTGATTGTCACCAACAACAACAATGGATGTACTGCTCAAAGCACCGTAACCATCACGGTGAACCAAAACTTTCCCATTGCAATCGGCGGTCCCAATCTGGAATTAAATTGCCAAAATAATGGCGTGGTTGAGTTAAATGGTACCGGTTCTTCTACCGGCGCCAATTATTCCTATCAGTGGACTGCCAACCCGGGCAACATTATTTCAGGGTCTAATACCCTGAAAGCCAAGGTAAACGCAGAAGGATATTATACCCTCCTGGTAACCAATACAGCCAATGGATGTACCGCCGAAAGCGAAGTGGTGGTTGAAAATAACATCATTTACCCTGTACCGGCAATTGTTGACCCTCAGGAATTGAATTGCAATTTCCCAAGCGTCGAACTTGATGCTACCGGCTCTCTCACCAGCAATTCGGTGCTCTTCAAATGGACAACCGTTGGTGGAAATATCCTGACTGGCGCCAATACGCCCAATCCGGAAGTCAACCAACCCGGGACTTACAACCTTTTAATTACCAACCAGGATAATTTCTGTACGGCTACTGCCTCGGTTGTTGTTACCAAAAATATTACCCCGCCTACTGCACTCGTCGCAGCACCTGGTATCCTTACCTGCCAATTCCCTCAATTAACCCTGAACGGACAAGGCTCTTCTCAAGGTCCTGAATTTTTCTATCAATGGAGTACCCAAAATGGCAATATTCTGTCGGGGAACCTGAGCCTCAATCCCGTAATCAATCAGGCAGGAACCTACCAACTTCTGGTCACCAACAATGACAATGGCTGTACCAAAACCGCTTCAGTTACCGTTAATACCAGCCAAGCCTTTCCCCAGGCCAATGCAGGCATACCTGCCAATCTTTCCTGCGCCGTAAACCAACTTACCCTGAATGGTGGAAATTCTTCCCAGGGCGCCCAATACGCCTATGTGTGGTCTACGCCGAACGGGAATATTGTTTCCGGGGCCAACACCCTAACGCCCATTGTAAATGCACCAGGGGTCTATGATCTTGCAGTGGTAAACCTTCAAAATGGATGTACCAGCTCGGCATCTGTACTTGTGGGTACCGATTACCTGGCGCCTCAAGTCGTTGTTGCTCCGGCTGGGGTTTTGAGTTGCACCCAAACCAGCCTCACCCTCAATGCAACAGGAACCAGCACAGGAAGCAATTTCTCCTACAACTGGACAACGGTGAATGGGAATATTCTCTCAGGACAAAGCAGTTTAAATCCCGTGATTAACGCTACCGGTACCTATATCCTGTCGGTAACCAACAGCACAAATGGTTGCACCCAATCGGCCAGCATTACCATCGGGGCGGATGCAAGTATACCAACCGCAGCCGCCGGCCTGCCCGATACCCTTACCTGCGCAGTGGCACAAATAACACTCAATGGAACAGCATCCAGCAGCGGCGCTCAATTTGAATACAACTGGACGGGCTCCGGCATTGTATCGGGTGGAAACACCTTACAACCTACTGTCAACAAACCCGGATTGTATCAACTGCTCGTTAAAAACACTGGAAATGGTTGTACTGCCGTTTCTACGGTAAAAATTGAACAGGACATCCAGATTCCTTCCGCGGAAGCAGGCCCCAATGCTCAACTCGACTGCGACGACCTTACCCTGATTCTGAAAGGCGACAGCTCCAGTACAGGTCCGCTGTTTACCTATACCTGGTCTACCATAAATGGCCACATTTTAAGCGGTGGAAATACGCTACAGCCCGTAATTGACAAACCTGGTGTATATCAACTGCTTGTAAGCAATTCCTTCAATCAGTGTATATCAACCGATGAAGTGACCATCACTCAAGACATTGTTTTGCCCAATGCAGAAGCTGGCGGACCCGGGCTTATTACCTGTACCAATCCAACCGTTACCCTGCAAGGTGTTGGCAATACAGGTCCATCGTTTGTCTATAGCTGGACAACATCCAATGGGAACATCGCTTCCGGGGCAAATACATTGAACCCGGTGGTGGATGCACCCGGTACTTATACCCTCCTGATTACCAATACCAATACCGCCTGCACAGCCACCGATGTAGTGGTCGTTACGAAAGATGCCAATGTGCCCACGGCCAATACAAGTGTCAATGGCGAACTGAACTGTGTGGTGCAACAATTAACCTTGAGCGGGGCCAACTCAACCCAGGGACCCAATATCACCACCAGTTGGACTACCTCCAATGGATATATTGTTTCGGGTAACAATACCCTTTCGCCGGTTATCAACGCGCCCGGGGCTTACACGCTAACGATTTTCAATAATACCAATAACTGTAAGGCAGTATCAACGGTAAATGTTAACCTCAATGTGGTAAAACCCGTGGCCAATGCCGGCGCACCCGCAGTTATCTCCTGCCTCAACCCCGTGCTCACGCTGGATGGATCCGGATCCAGTCAGGGGCCACAATTTACTTACAACTGGTTGGTAACCAATGGCAACATTCTTTCTGGCGGAACAAGCTTGTACCCCAAAATAGACAAATCGGGATTCTATACAATTCAGGTTACTGACCAAACCAATGGCTGTACTTCAGAGGCAACTGTACAAATTGTCCGAGACCAAAATACACCCGAAGCCAACCCAGGCCCTTCCCCAACCCTTACTTGCAAGGTTAAATCCCTGGATTTGAACGCGAGCGCCAGCAGTTCAGGGCCGCAGTTTTCTTATGCCTGGTCTACACAGTATGGACAAATACTGGCCAACGGAAATACGCTCACACCAACTGTAGGCGCACCCGGAACTTATACCTTAACCGTTTCAAATGCGCAAAACGGCTGTACTGCGGTTGGCTCAGTTGATGTTTTGCAAAACATCCTTGCACCAATTGCAAAAGCAGGCGCCATTCAAACGCTTACCTGTGCCATTACCTCCCTTCAACTGGATGGAACAGCAAGCAGTCAGGGCAATAACCAGTTTTCTTACTTGTGGACCAGCAATAACGGGCTCATTATCAATGGCGCCAACACCATGCAGCCTACCGTTGGCGACCCGGGCAGGTACCTGCTCCTCGTAACCGATTTGGTAAATGGCTGTACGCAAAAAGATTCTGTTGAAGTTTTGGAAGATGTGGTGAACCCGCTGGCAGCAAGTGCTGTGAGTGGAGAAATTACTTGTGCAGTCAAATCCTTACCCCTCAGCGGAGCAGGAAGCAGCGAAGGTCCCAATTTCCAGTACAAATGGACCACATCCAATGGAAAAATTGTAGACGGCGAAACCACGCTTGCACCCACCATCAACCGGCCTGGCGCTTATACCCTGCTGGTCACCAACACGCTCAACGGTTGCACCAAAACAACCACGGTGAACGTTACACAAAACATCCTGCCTCCCACTGTGGATGCCGGCGTTACCAGCCAACTTACCTGCGCCATTACGCAAATAAACTTGACTGGAACCGCTTCCGGCGGTGTCAATGGCGTTCAATATGCCTGGAGCGGCCCGGGTATCGTTTCTGGAGCGAATACGCCAAGCCCCAACATCAACGCAACTGGAACCTACTATTTGCTGGCAACCGATTTGTACAATGGCTGTACAGCAAAGGATTCGGTTAAAATCCTGCCCAATACCGTGGCGCCAAGCATCGCCATTGCAAACCCAGATTTGCTAACCTGTCAAACCACCCAAATTTTCCTCAATGGAAATGGTACAAGTGCAGGCCCCAACTTCAGTTATCAGTGGGCCGGTCCGGGTTTGGTGAGTGGAGGCAATACCCTGAAGCCGCTGGTAAACATGCCCGGCCAATATTCCATCACAGTTACCAACGCCCTGAACGGCTGTACTTCTACCGGAAATACCCTGGTACCCCAAAACATTGCGCTCCCTGTTGCTGAGGCCGGAAATGGTTTTGAACTAACCTGTTCCATCTCATACGGCAAACTCAGCGCAAGTGGCTCCTCCAACGGCTCCAATTTCAGCTATCAATGGAGCACCGCCAACGGCAATATCCTGAGTGGGGCTAATGCCGATGCTCCCACTGTTAATGCCGTGGGCTTATACAAACTGATTGTAACCAATACTTCCACAGGTTGTATCGCGACCGACTCTACCACAGTAACCCGCAATACCAACTATCCATCCGACATCGTGTTTAACAGCGATCCGCCAGCTTGTGGAAATCAATTGGGAAGCATTCAATTTACAGAAGTTAAAGGAGGCGTTGGGCCTTATCTGTACTCCATAGATGGAGGCAATAACTTCCTAAGCGCCGAGGCCTTTACGCAGTTAAAACCCGGAACTTACAAATTGGTGGTTCAGGATGTAAATGGTTGTGAATATGAAGAAAGCCTGAACTTCCCGGTTCCGGTGGAACCTACCGTATCGCTTCCACCCAGCATCGCCCTCCAATTTGGGGAGTCGGCAAAAATTACGGCCAACCTGAATATACCACTCCAGGAAATTGACACCATTATCTGGTCTCCCATGAATTACCTCACGCTTACCGGCAAACCCAACGAGGTGATTGCACGCCCATTTAGCAATACCCAATACACGGTAACCATCGTGAACAAAGACGGATGTGAGGATCGGGCTCAAATTCTAATCGGGGTTTCTGATCCGGATATATGGGCGCCTAATGTGTTCAACCCCGATGAATCTACTGGCGGAAACAATGTATTTCTGTTGTTTGCTCGGGAAAAAACCGTGAAAAAAATCAACGCACTCCACATTTACGACCGCTGGGGAACGGAACTGTTTTTGGCAAAAGATATTTTGCCGAATGTAGCCAAAAGCGGCTGGGACGGAACTTTTAAAGGTCAGGCACTCGACCCGGCTGTTTTTGTATGGTGGGCCGAGGTTGAACTGGAAAGCGGAGAAAAAATTCTGCTGAAAGGGGATGTTACCCTGGTACGCTAATTTTGGGATTGTGCATCATTTGAGAAAAAGGCTTCCGGAAATCTCCGGAAGCCTTTTTACTTTTGCATTCGATACTGTTTTAAAACAGGCACTTACACAACTGTTTGAACGCACTTATTTCCTTGTCTTGATTAATTGCACCCGATGCTAAACAATATTGAAGGTTTTACCCACCTGACCGAGGAAGAAATCAATGCCTTGGTGGATGCACCCGCTTTGATCACCATCCTGATCGCTGGCGCTGATGGTGAGGTTGACCAGGAAGAACGCACCTGGTCCGAGCGTCTGCTCCGTTCACGCACATACAACAAACCCAAGGAACTCAATGAGTTCTATCGCGTGGTTTCCGAGATATTCTGGGTAAAACTCAATGGTTTGATGCACGAATTGCCCTCCGAGCCCGATAAAAGAAACCCAATTATCGCTGAAACGCTCGGAAAATTAAATCCTGTATTTGGCAAACTGGAGGCAGAAATCGCTTATGACCTGTATCATGGTTTTGTAAAGCTGGCCGAAGAAACGGCTAAAGCATCCGGCGGATTTTTACGAATTGGCGCCATCGGCCCCGAAGAAGCTAAATGGATGCACTTACCCATGTTAAATCCGATCGAAAAACCCGCACACCTGAAATCGGATGCAGAAACCGAGGAGGAATCGAAAAACGCAGACTAGAACCCGGGTTTTCAGAAATTTTATTTAAACCCAATCTTAAAACAAGTACCTTCGTTGGGAACACTTTCCACGCTGATGGTTCCCCCCATGGCATCAATTTGACTTTTTGCAATAAACAATCCGATTCCACGTGCTTCCGGGTGATTGTGGAAGGTTTTGTACATCCCAAACAGCTTATCCTGGTATTTTTCCAAATCAATGCCAAGGCCATTGTCAATTACAAACAATACCACTCTGCCTCCCTCTTCGGCAGTTTCCAGTTCAACAATGGCCTCCCGCTCCGGATGGCTGTACTTGATGGCATTTGAAATAAAATTCAGCAAGACACTCTCCAGATAGGCGGGGTTAAATTGTACCTTGATATGAGGGTCT
>JAGWYI010000669.1 GCA_018969455.1 Bacteroidota bacterium
CAGGATGGATTTCACTGATTTATAATGATTTATAAAGATCGTTATGCACAAAATCTGGCGACCTAAAGTATATCTGTACGCTTACCCGAAAGGGTTTAATCTGATTTGCCGGCTACAATCAAAACGATTTCACCCTTTACCTCCTTTTGGCTAAAATAATTTTTTAACCATTCCAACGTATTGGTTTGAAACTCCTCATGGAGTTTGCTCAATTCGCGCGCCACGCAAGCCATACGATCCGGACCACACACTGCAATAAGTTCGTCCAGGCATTTTAGCAATCGAAACGGCGATTCATATAAAACAAATGTGTGCGGAAGTGCAGCCAACATGCGCAGACGCGTTTGTCGGCCTTTTTTATGCGGCAAAAAACCGTCAAAATGAAACGTATCACACGGTAAACCACTGGCAGCCAAAGCCGGAACAAATGCGGTTGCACCTGGCAAACAACTTATCGGAACGCCTCGTTGTACGCAGGCACGCGCCAACAAAAAACCGGGATCACTTATTCCCGGCGTTCCTGCATCCGAAATTAACGCCATGTCGGCGCCTGCCAGCAACTCATCTACCACACGCTCCACAACTTGATGTTCGTTGTGCGCGTGAAAGGAACGAAGCGGGGTAGAAATACCAAAATGGTCAAACAGCCGCTTGCTTGTCCGGGTATCCTCGGCAAGCACTACTTTTACTTCCTTTAAAATACGCAAGGCGCGCAGGGTAATGTCTTCCAGATTGCCAATTGGCGTGGGAACAATGTACAACATGGCGATCAGGCGCCCTTCAAAACAAAATGAAAGGTTTCAACGATGCCATTTGCCAACAATTTCTGACAAGCGATTTCCACCATTTGTGCAGCGGCAACTTCATCGGATGCATCCAAAACCAGCTGAACATGACGACCAATCCGAACATCTGTTATGCCGTTCAAATGCAAATGTCCGAGATTGTTCAATACGGCCTTGCCTTGTGGATCCAGCAATTCCTTGTGTGGCATAATGTCAATTTCCGCGATAAACTTCATGTCTGAATAAAATTGAAAAAAAGATATACAAAATCACCAGGATGGTGAGCGCGAGTTCCTTAAAAAAAAACACCATTGGTACCGACAAAAGCAATAATACCAGTGGAACACCTTTAAAATTACCTATTTTCATGCCAAACATGGGTATCTCGGCAATCAATAAGACTGACAAAGTGGCGGTTAATGCATACAAGACCCCCATATTCAACAAGAATTTTTCAATGCCAAAATGGTGAAAGTGTACAGACAATAACAATCCAAGAACAAACAGGGTACTTGCAGGGGTGCTCAAACCCATAAAATAATGCGTTTGACGGGGGTCCAAATTGAATTTCCCTAATCGATAAGCAGAAAATGCACTCAACACAAATGCCGGAAGGGCAGCAACCTGAACCCCAGCCTGTTCATTGCCCAATGCCAATGCCATTAAATAATACATCATGGCGCCTGGAACAACGCCAAAACTCACCACATCGGCCAAAGAATCGAGCTGCTTACCTAGAGGACTGCTTGCTTTTAAAGCCCGCGCAACAGAACCATCGAGGTAATCACACAGAAAGCAGATGGCTGTACACCAGCCCGCCTGTTCCACCTGTTGGTGTTGCAGGAAAACCAGGGCACAACAGCCACTGAATAAATTACCCAGGGTAATAAAATTTGGAATCTGGTTGATCATACAGGATTGGCACAAACCGGCCTGCGGTGCTGAGTCCGAAAAGGACTTCGTTTCAAATGCAAAAGTAACATTTTGGCCGGAATGCCTTTACTTTTTTAGGGATCTGACATTTTGCCATTCATTTGATTTTTTCAAGGGATTCTTTTATTGAATTGCTTAATGGCAAACAACAAGCGCTGCAATAAGAGGCATCGATGCAATTGATCCTGATTTTCAATATTTTAGGATCAAATCAATGACTGGAGGAAGCGTTAAAATCAACCAAAATGGGCTTAATTTTGATAAAAACCAGTCGGTTTGCAGAACGGAAATCGTAAGTTTAAGTCCTTTTTGGGAGAGCCTATCATAACCCTGATTGTTAACTTAAGTCTAATTTGCGTTTTAACAAAAAGATCAGCTGCACCGTAGCCAACAATTCCTGTAATTTTAGCGTCTTAATGTTCTAAGAAACTGTTTTAAAACCTCCGGGATAGATGAAAGGTAAAGATTTTGGCGCCAGGCAAGGCTTATTTTTGAGGGAATAGCCATGTCCTATTGCCGAAAAAATAAATGCAGCATGGCGTTAAAAGAT
>JAGWYI010000670.1 GCA_018969455.1 Bacteroidota bacterium
ATATACCAGGATTCGCCGGATTTTGTGGATAAATCAGGATGTATTTCGCTGATTTATAATGAGTTATAAAAATCGTTAGGCACAAAATCTGGCGGCGTAAAATATAATATATCATAAAAGGCGAAACAAGTTCCATTTTCCAGCGTTTTGTTAGCAAACTATCAATCGATTCAATCAATCACTGGCCCCGTATGCGTGTGTTGTTTATGCACTTGTTTGTAGCTTGTGCGTTTATTATGAATGCCCAAAATAAAGATGGATGGGCGTTTAAAAATGAAAAAGAGGGGGTAAAAGTATATTATAAAAATACCTCTAACATTCAGGAAATCAAACTGATATCTTCCATACAATCCAACCTGAGCGGTATGATTCAACTTTTTACCGAGGTTGAACATTATCCTTTATGGGGATATAAAGTAATTGAAGCGCGGTTGTTGAAGCGAATTTCTGCAACCGAGATGTATTATTACTCCCGCATTGATTTCCCCTGGCCCATGAGCGACCGCGACTTGATCATGCACTCTCAAATGACCCAGGATCCGGCAACCAAAAAGGTGGTTTGCACCAGCACGGCCGCACCCGATTTTATTCCGGAAGTGAAAGATGTGGTGCGGGTGCGTACAGCCAATACCACATGGACGCTTTTCCCTGGTACTGGAGGGTGGTTGTACAGCGAATATTACATTTATTCGGATCCTGGCGGAAGTATTCCTGCCTGGCTGATCAATATGGCCATTGATGTGGGACCGCGTGAAACCATCAAAAACATAAGAGCCATCTTACGCGATCCACGATATCAGCGCGCAAAATTGCCTTACATCAAAGATTGACCGCAATTTTCCCAACTTTTCACCCAATCGGGTGTTTCTTTCCGGAATTTTAACACATTATGCATTATTCAAGTTTAAGGCAAGCCGCACAAGATCTTGAGCGCCATGGCCAGCTCCTGCGCATTCGGGAAAGTGTAAATCCGGATTTGGTAATACCGGAAATACATCGGAGGGTTTTTGCCCAACAGGGTCCTGCCATATTGTTTGAAAACGTACAAGGCAGCCCTTTTCAGGCCATTAGTAACCTGTATGGCACCTTTGACCGTACTGCTTTTTTGTTTCGCAGCACCCTCGATCGGGTTAAAAGGGTACTTGAACTCAAAAAAGATCCCGGGGTGTTTTTCAAACAACCTTTTCGGTATCGAACCGCTCCGTTTACGGCGCTTTCAGCCTTGCCAATGCGTTCGATCGGCAAAGCGCCCGTGGAATTTGGAACAACTACCATAAGCCAGTTGCCTCAAATAAAATCCTGGCCATTGGATGGTGGCGCTTTTGTCACTATGCCCCAGGTATATACCGAAGATCCGGATCAACCCGGTGTGATGCAATCGAATTTGGGAATGTATCGCATTCAGCTTTCCGGGAACTCGTACGTTCAGAACGAAGAAATAGGCTTGCATTACCAGTTGCATCGTGGCATTGGTGTTCATCATACCAAATACAATCAGCGGGACACCCCTTTTCATTGTTCCATTTTTGTGGGCGGGCCACCGAGCCATGCCTTTTCGGCCATTATGCCACTGCCGGAAGGTTTGAGCGAGCTGTTATTTGCCGGTATGCTGGGTGGTCGTCGTTTTAGGTATACGAGGAAAGGGGGACATCTGCTCAGCAGCGATGCCGATTTTGTGATTACCGGAGAAATTCTCAAAAATACGACGAAGCCGGAAGGGCCGTTTGGCGATCATTTAGGTTATTACTCGCTTACCCACGATTTTCCGGTGATGAAAATACACCAGGTTTTTCATCGAAAAAATCCCCTTTGGCATTTCAGTGTGGTTGGCCGCCCGCCCATGGAAGACAGCAGTTTTGGTTGGCTCATCCATGAACTGGTAGCGCCGCTGACACCTCAGGAATTTCCCGGCGTAAAAGAGATCCATGCTGTGGATGCCGCAGGCGTTCATCCCTTGCTGTTGGCCATAGGACATGAACGCTACATGCCGTTTCGCCCGCGCGTACCCGAAGAAATTCTGACCATCGCCAACAGGATTCTCGGTTCCGGGCAAACTTCATTGGCGAAGTTTCTGTTTATCGCAGCTTCCGACGACAACCCCGGGCTGGATACGCATAATTTGCCGCAATTTTTCAGGCATGTATTGGAGCGCATCGATTTAAAGCGCGACCTGCATTTTCATACCCGAACAACGATTGATACCCTGGATTATTCCGGCAGCGGGTGGAATGAGGGCTCCAAAGTGGTATTGGCCTGCCGGGGCGAACA
>JAGWYI010000042.1 GCA_018969455.1 Bacteroidota bacterium
TTCCAGCCAGCAAACCCATTGCGACCAGAAGCATGCTTTTGGCCGACTTGGTGAATTTGAGTAAATTCATCTGGTGAAAAATTTATGTGTGAATAAATTGATTTGAAAAAAAGGCATGAAACGGGCTGGAAATGAAAGCGCATTTGCTTTTATTTCAAATTAAATGGTTGAATATCAAAATTTTAAGTCGAAAAGACTAAAACCGGTACGTGAGGGCAGTTTTCAGGAAAAAGGGCGTGCCGGAAGTGAAGTGTATTTCGGTAACGGGTTCTGCTTCGTTGCGCAGGCGCGATTCGGTTTCAAACTGGGCTTCTTTCCAAAGCACATTGGTCAGGTTCTGGATGGTACAGCTGAGCTCGAAGTTTTTCTTTTTCCAGCCGCCTACAGCATCCAGAATAAAATAGCCCTTGGCGATCAGGCTGTTGTCGCTGTTGGCAGATCGGTCGCCGAGGTGCCGGAAGCGCAGGCCGGCATACAAACCCTGGCCGCGGTCGTACCGGATACCACCTGTGGCTGTATATTTAGGCGCCAGCGGGATGTATTGTTTGCCTGCTTCTTCATCGATCGCGCGGGCGTGTGCGTAGGTGAAGTCGGCATCGGCATAAAAATGGCGGGCAAGCTGCAAACGCCCCGTCAGATCAAAGCCTTTGCGGCGGGTCCGTCCGCCAGGCTCAACAACACCTTCATCGCCTACATACACAAATTCCTGTTGCAAAGCCAGATACCAGGCAGCGACCTGAACGAACAAAGAAGGCGTTGGTTGTACAATTGCGCCTAAATCAAATCCGAGGGCTTTGGGCAAGGTTTGAAGGCCGTTTTGAGGCACCACCACGCGGGTATCGTTGGAGTGGAAACCGTAACCGCCGGAAGCATACAACCTGATTTTGCGGGTAGCATCGAAATACAAATTGGCTTTTGGACTAAAAACCGAACTGTTCACCTTTTGTGGATGGTATAGGGAATCAAGGGCGTTTACGTATTGGAATTGAAAAACATCGGCGCGGACTGCTGCATTAAAGGTTAGTTTATCCGTAATCTCCAGGGTCTCGGAAATATAAGCGCCTGTGTTGGTTTCTGCAATATCGCCCAGTTTGAGCGCTTTGGTGTTGGTGGTCCGACTGCGCGTGCGGGTTAACTCACTTTTATTGGTCTGATCCGCCCGTAAAAAAAGGCCTATTTCAGATTGCAAAGAGCGTCCAAACAGCTGCGTTTCTTTTTGGTAGGAGCCGTTGTACCCGAATATGTTGCGTTTTTCCTTTTGGCGGATTTGGTCGCCGTTGAGTGGGTCATTTAAGAAAAAGGTAAAATTGGAATACAGTTCGAAGTTGTAATTGATATAGTACAGCCGATTGCGCAACAAACCATTGTTGCTCAGGCTTTTACTGTGTTCAAAGTTAAAGTTGTAACGGCTGGTTGCGCCGCCTTCAGTATTATCGATGGCGCCAAAAGGACTGATCAGGCCACTTTTTACGGCGCGCTCCGGAATTTGACCCGAAGCATTCCAATTGCTTTGAAAAGCCGAAGCGCTAAAGGAAACGCGGTGGTCATCGTCGAGCAGGGCGCTGTATTTTCCCATCAAATTGAGGCGGCGAAAGGCTTGCGGGCTGTCAAAATAGCCATCGCTGTAAGTATCTTCTGCAGCGATATACGCGTGCTGGTTTTTGCGGCCAGCCTCCTTGTTAAGCAGATTGAAGGCGCCCATCAGGCGGTAGGTATTAAACTGCCCGGCTTCCAGTTTGATGATGCTTTGGTCTAATGCATCGGTGGTTTTAAAAGAAACGCGTCCGGCAGTAGTAAAATTCCCGGCATCAGCGTCGTAGGGGCCTTTTTTATAGTTGACAGAGCCAATCAATTCAGGAATGACAAAATGGAGGTCGGCATAGCCTTGCCCGTGTGCGTGTGAAACCATATTAACCGGCATGTCATCTACCGTTAAATTAATATCCGTGCCATGGTCGATGTCAAATCCGCGCAAAAAAAGTTGTTCGGCTTTGCCGCCGCCCGCATGTTGGGCAATGAAAAGACCCGGAACCATGCGCAGTACATCCTGGGCGGTATTTACAGGTCGGGTTTGAATATCGAGGGCGCTTACCGTTTGTAAACCACTTGCTACATGCGTATTACTGATTTCAACCGTGCTCAAATCGAGCGGGGCCGAAAGCAATTCAATCCGTAAGGTAGAAGTTTCGCTGTCGCGCACTTGTACATTTTGGGTTACTTTGGTTTCAAAACCCAGCATTTGCACAGTAATGGTGTAATTTCCAGCGGGAAGATTTGGAAAACTAAAAAATCCTAATGCATTGGTGGTGGTGTGCTGACTGCCGGGGTCAAGTTGTACGGTTGCACCAGTGATTTCAAGGCCATTGTCCTCAAGAACCTGGCCGTTGATGGAACCATTGTGTGCAAATAGGGGAGCCTTTCCGAGTAAAAAGGAAATAAAGAGCAGATAAGAAGTGAATCGCATGGGTTTAAAATTTTTTCTTCTACCCAATGTACGAGCGCATGCTGTTGTTTGGTTTTTAAAAAACGGAATTAGAAAATGTTTTCTTTTTAAGTCTTACATGAAAATGTAGAAAATCAGGGATAGATAAAAAAGCATGTTTTGGGATTTGGGGTGTTTCAAGGTCATTTATAGCAAAAAGCACGATACAGCGCCAGGGACGGAAATAACTGGCGTGTGGTGCAGACAAAAAAAATCCGCAAGCCATTGGGGAATAAACCCAAAAGACTTGCGGATTTTATTATATGTATAAAGAATTTAGATACAGGCCTTCACAAAAGAAACAAACAGCGGATGCGGGTTTTCCACCGTACTCTTCAATTCCGGGTGAAATTGCACGCCCACAAACCATTTGTGGTCTTTTAACTCCATGATTTCCACTAAGTTGGTATCCGGATTCACACCGGTAGCGCTCATGCCTGCCTTTTCGAATTGCTCGAGGTAGGCATTGTTGAATTCCCAGCGGTGGCGGTGGCGTTCACTTATGGTCGTATTTTTATAGGCTTCAAAAGCCTTGGTCTTCTTTTTTATTTCGCAAGGATAAGCGCCCAGGCGCATGGTGCCGCCTTTTTGCGTCATGCCTTTTTGGTCTTCCATCATGTCGATGACGGGGTTGCTGGTATAGCGATCCACTTCGGTTGAAGCGGCATCTTTCAAGCCCAGCACATTGCGTGCGAATTCGACACAGGCCGTTTGCATGCCCAGGCAAATGCCAAAAAACGGAATGTTGTTTTCGCGGGCGTACCGGATGGCCATCAATTTGCCTTCGATGCCGCGCTCGCCAAAACCGGGCGCAACGAGGATGCCTTTCAAATCGGCCAGGGCATCGCCCACCGATTTGTAGGTACCTTCCAGTTGCTCGGCGTGGATGGGTTCCACGATTACTTTGCATTCATTTACGGCGCCGGCATGTACAAAAGATTCATAAATAGACTTATACGCATCGGGTAATTCATTGTATTTTCCGATCAAGCCAATTTTAACCGAGTACAAGGGCGTTTTGAGTTTGCCCAGGAATTTTTTCCAGTTGTTCAAATTCGGTTCCCGGCGGTCGTTGAGGTGCAACTTGGAAATAACCACACTGTCCAAACGTTCTTTGAGCAGCAACAAGGGCACATCGTAAATGCTTTCGGCATCCATGGCTTCAATGACCGACGACATTTCCACATTGCAGAACAAGGCCAGTTTGCGCCGCAAATCTGCGCCCAAGGGGTGTTCGGTGCGGCATGCAAGGATATCGGGCTGGATTCCGAGGCTCAACAACTCTTTAACAGAGTGCTGGGTGGGTTTTGTTTTGAGTTCCTTGGCTGCTTTCAGGTAAGGTACCAGTGTCAGGTGGATCACAATGCAATTGTCTTTGCCCAGTTCCCAGCGCACCTGCCGCACGGTTTCTACATAAGGGAGGGATTCGATGTCGCCCACCGTGCCGCCGAGTTCGGTAATCACGATATCGTAATTGCCACTTTGGCCCAAAAGCAGCATGCGACGTTTGATTTCGTCGGTGATGTGCGGGATAATTTGCACGGTTTTGCCCAAATAAGCGCCTTCGCGCTCCTGGTTGATCACCGTTTGGTACACCGAACCGGTGGTTACGTTGTTGGCGCGCGAGGTCGGGGCATTCAAAAATCGTTCGTAGTGCCCAAGATCCAGGTCGGTTTCCGCGCCATCGTCGGTCACATAGCACTCCCCGTGTTCATAAGGGTTGAGGGTGCCGGGATCGACATTCAGATAAGGGTCAAACTTCTGGATGGTAACGGAGAATCCACGTGCCTGCAGGAGTTTCGCCAGGGATGCACACAATATCCCTTTTCCCAGCGAGGAGGTCACGCCGCCCGTAACAAAAATATACTTCGTCATGTCTGTTTGGAATTGTTACGGGATGCAAAGGTACACGCTGTTCTGTGAACGGCGGCAAAACGTCTGTCTTTTATTTTATTCACTCCAAATTATCGCTGCAACATCTTTCCCTTTTTGTTGTTTTGCCCCTTATGCAAACTGTTGTTTATCGGGATTTAGGCAACATGCCATATTCGGATGCCTGGGAATACCAAACCAGCCTGCACCAGGAGTTGGTGGACCAAAAAATGGCTCTGCGCGGACAAGCGCCTGAATCATGGGTTCAAAACCATTATTTGTTGCTGGTGGAACATCCTCCCGTGTATACATTGGGGAAAAGTGGCAGTCTCGACCATTTGTTGTTGAGCGAAACCGAATTGCAAACGCTTGGTATTCAATACTTTCCCATCAACCGGGGCGGCGACATCACCTTTCACGGGCCAGGGCAAATTGTTGGGTATCCCATCCTCGACCTCGACCGGTTTTTCAACGATGTACACC
Source organism: Bacteroidota bacterium (assembly GCA_018969455.1). GTDB lineage: Bacteria > Bacteroidota > Bacteroidia > Chitinophagales > Saprospiraceae > M3007. The sequence continues at coordinate 4,838 of JAGWYI010000042.1, forward strand.
GTTATGTGCGGAATATCGAGGAGGTAATCATCCGCACCTTAGCCGATTTTGGTATAGAAGGCTACCGCGTGCCCGGGTATACAGGCGTATGGGTACAAGGACCACCCAAATATGGAAACGGCCAAAAAAATGCCGATTTTTGGCTAAAACAACGCAAAATCGCCGCCATAGGTGTGCATTTGAGCCGATGGGTGAGCTTGCACGGATGGGCGTTCAACATAAATACCGCCCTCGAATACTTCGAATATATCGTACCTTGCGGCATCGCTGATCCCGATAAAACGGTAACTTCCCTGTCGGTCGAACTCAATCGGACCATCGACCTTGAACTCGTAAAATCAAGCATCAAACGGCACTTTTGTGCCGTATTTGAATGCGTTTTAAGTTAAATGCCATGAAAAAAGACATTCCCATCCTGAAAGTAGAAGACCTGGCCATCGCGGTGGTTCCACGGCAGGAATCCGACGAAGACCATGACATGTTTTGGGATAGCTATTTGATCAACCTGAAAGACGAACCCATCAAGAGCGTACTCGTCAACTCCCGCGGGTATGGCGAAATTGATGGTGAACAACGCCGTACCTCCACCATGCGCTATTTCTGGGAAGAAATTGGTCCGCTTGAAATCGTAAAAATAGAACCTGTACAAAAGGAAGTGCTTTGTCTGGCCAACGAATACTGGGTGAGTTTTTCTTTCAACGACTACCTGTACGACAAAAAGTACGTGTTTGTGCCCGGCAGCCTGGAAGAAATTCATTTTACTGAAATTCCGTTTCTCGATCGCAAAGGAGTGATGATCCGTTGATGCTTACCTAAAAAGATGCGCCATGTTTTCATATATTGAAAAAAATATTGCCAAGCCGCCCCTTCAAGCCGCCCTGATCCTTGCGCTCGGTCTTTTGTTGATGCTGAGTGGTTGGTTGCTAACTGTTTTGCACATTTTCGAACAAGAATCATTGTTCCCATGGTCTATCTCCACTGCTTTTTTGTTGCTTTTTGCACTGTTCAATAGTTTGCTCAGTCTGCGTGCCGACAATTTCAATCGATACTTTGGTCAGTCGGTGTATAGTTTCATGGGTTTGGCGTTATGTAGCGGTACGGCCGCCTGGTTGTTTTCGGGTGTTCCTTTGCAGGATGCAGGCAGTTACAAATGGATTCATGTGGTGGTCACGTTTGGGTTTTTGGTATTCCTGAGCATGGTAAATTTCATGAAACGGATTGTAACTTTTGCGGAACGCGAAGAATGGAATCATCCCCGACAAAGGCGGCGTAAATGAACCGTTTTTTCACTATTTTTTACATCATGAAATATCTTTTGTTTTGCCTGATCCTGTCTGCCTGCAATTCGCAGCCAGGTAACACTGTTCCAAGCCTAAGCAGTTCCAATGCAAAAAACTACGCACCTGTATCAGATTCCATCGTACCCGCTCAATATGATGCCGCTGGAAAGCTGATACGGTTTGAAAAAACCGATGCAGCCTGGAAATCAATTCTCTCCGAACAGGAGTATGCTGTTTTGCGCCATTCCGACACCGAGCGCGCATTCACGGGTGATTTATGGGACAACCACGAAAAAGGTATTTACACTTGCGCCGGTTGTGGATTGCCCCTGTTCAGTTCTGAAACGAAATTTAATTCCGGAACTGGCTGGCCATCGTTCTTTCAACCCATTAAACCGGAATACATTCACGTAAGCACCGATACAAAATACGGTATGGTGCGCGACGAAGTTTCTTGCGCACGTTGCGGCGGCCACCAGGGCCACGTGTTCGACGATGGCCCGCAACCCACCGGATTGCGCTATTGCATCAACTCTGTGTCCTTGAATTTCGTGAAAAATTAGTGCCCCAAAGTATATTTTTAAAGTTTATAAGAAACTGCTTAAAAACACCTATTTGCCCTTCGAATGCGTCTTTTTTTTCTGTATTCCTGCTTTCTGATCGGATTGGGCACGCTTGGCGCCCAATCCGATTCTTTGCATTTCCGATATGACACCAGCGGTTTTTACCTGAATGGCAAGCCTTTCCAGATCTGGAGCGGCGAAATGCACTTTCAGCGCATCCCGCGCCTGTACTGGCGCGACCGCCTGATGAAAGCCAAAGCCATGGGCCTCAACACGGTTGCTACCTATGTTTTTTGGAACGCCCTGGAGCCCCAGCATGGCAAATGGAACTTTCAGGAACAGAACGACCTGCGGGCTTTCATTCAGGAAGCAAAAGGGGTGGGCTTGTACGTCATCCTCCGCCCTGGCCCCTACGCCTGTGCAGAATGGGACTTCGGCGGTTTGCCTGCCTGGCTGCTCGCCAAACCCGGCATTCGCGTGCGCAGCACCGATCCGGCCTATTTGCAACCGGCGCTCAATTACATCAATCAAATTGCCGAAATCATCCGGCCGCTTCAGGTCAGCCGCGGGGGAAACATTCTGATGGTGCAGGTGGAAAACGAATTTGGCTCCTACGGCAAAGATCCGGCCTACCTGCTCGCCCTTCGCGACGCCTGGCGCGCCAATGAAATCGACGTGCCCCTTTCTACTTCCGACGGCGCATCTAAAGACATGCTCACCAACGGCAGCATCCCCGGTTGCGTGGTGGGGCTCGATCCCGGCGTCAACGCCAACGATTTTGCCACCGCCAAAAAATACCGCCCCGATGTGCCGGCCTTTTGCGCCGAATATTATCCCGGCTGGCTGACGCACTGGGGCGAACCCTGGGCCCGCGGCGATTCCGCCGAAACCCTGCGCGACCTGGAATGGCTGATTAAAAATAAAAAATCCTGGAACCTGTACGTGCTGCACGGTGGCACCAATTTCGGTTTCTATGCCGGCGCCAATATGGGTAAAGCGTACCAACCCGACATCACCAGTTACGATTACGATGCCCCCATCCGCGAAGACGGCACGCTTACACCGCGGTATTTTGCCATCCGAAAATTGTTGCAGAAATACTGTGCCAATCCCTTGCCCGATCTGCCTAAAAACATGGTAAAAGTGGAACTCCACAACATCGAAGTGCGGCCTTACAGCCACTGGAGGAACCACCTGCAGACATGTATCGAAAGCGATACCCTTCAAACCATGGAGCAACTTGGACAAAATTTCGGACTGGTGCTTTACCGACACACCTTCCAGGGGGCAAGGCAGGGCACACTCGCTGCGCCCGGCGTGCACGACTACGCCACCGTTTACCTCGACGGTCGGTACATAGGGGCCTTCGACCGAAGCCAAAACCAGTTTGAACTCGAAATCGCCCTGGCCGACAGCCTCGGGCAAGGCCATACCCTTGAGATCCTGGTGGAAGGCATGGGCCGCATCAATTACGGCCGCGCCATGACCGACCCCAAAGGGATGACGAAACCCCTTACACTTGGCGGACAAGCGATTTCAGGCTGGCAACAATGCCCCGTCCCGCTCGACGGCAATTATATGGATCAACTTTCGCCGGATGATCACCATGCCGGCTCGCCCGGCCAGTTTTTTCGCGGCAGTTTTTACCTCGCCACCCTGGGCGACACCTATTTAGATGTATCCGATTGGGATAAAGGGTATGTGTGGGTCAACGGACACAATCTGGGCCGGTACTGGAAACGCGGACCCCAACAGCGTCTGTATTGTCCGGCTGCATTCATGCGGCGTGGCAAAAACGACATCATCGTATTCGATTTGCATAAAATACAGGCAGGAGCCTTGCGTGGCGTATTGAGTTTGGAGTGAAGAAAGCGCTCCTGAAGCATTTTATAAAATTTAAAACGGACAATCTTGGAGCCAATTAAAGTTGTATTTTCGATTAAAATGACAACAGCTATTAGCCAGATCAGGCGCTATTTGTCCCGAGTACTCGGGATAACGGGACGAATTACGGTGAAAAGAAAGAACAACGTTTGGCAAAAAGGCAGGCATATTAACGAAAAGTATAAATTTTTAATGGCTCTTTAGGACGTTCGGAATAAAGTTGCAGTACTTTTTGTATAAATGATGGATTCGATATCTTTGCATTTCGACCCGGATCACAAAGGGAGATTTCAATTAGGCGAGACTGCTCCATGTTCCGGCATGCCATTCCTTATTACAAGGTTGGATGTTCAAGTCTCTCAGGTTTTAAAGGTGTTTATATCTGATTGCTTATCAATATATTGGATATTTTGAGTGTTGTGAAAACTGCTTGTAAATATGATGTGTTGGCACAAGAAGTACCAGGCAAATTGCGTTAAATCATAGTGATGAACCGCGCAATCATTTGGATGATGCTCACCTATTACACACTGGGCCAATTCGTTTTGCCCATGGGTGATTTTTCCGTGTTGCCCGATCTGCCGGCGATGTATCAACATTGCAAGGCCTGGGAGCACCGCGACATGAATCTGATTGATTTCATTACCGATCACCTCATCAACATGGATGGGCTGTTTGATGCGCACGACAATGGCGACGAACAGAAACCCCATCAGCCCTTTCCCTTGCACCATTCCTCTATTCAACTGTTGTATATTAACCCTGGTCTTCCCTTGTTGCAACTTGAAAACAAGGCGAATGCTTCTGAAAAGGCGCAAATTTTACCTGTTTTTGAGGATATTTGGCGCAGTTCGGAGTTCTTAGGCCGTATTTTCAGGCCGCCTATACTTTACTGTATTTTAACTTTATAATGTACATGCTCGAAAGGTGCAATACCTGTTGGAATAACTCATTCATTCAAATTTTTCAAAAATGATGTTCAAAACCTTTGCAGTGGCCTTGCGCACTGCCGTCTTGTTATTTGTTCCCAATCTTGTTTCTGCGCAAAAAGTAAAAGCGGCGGCTGTTCCGGCAGCAGTAAAAGCAGCGTTTTCCACCCAATTCCCGCAAGCGCAGCGGGTCAAATGGGAAATGGAAAAGCCCCAGGTGTATGAAGCCGGATTTCGGGTTGGAAAAGACAAAATGAGTGCCTGTTTCAATGCGTTGGGCACGTGGATTGAAACGGAAACTGAAATCAAGGTTTCCGATTTGCCTGTTGCTGTGTCCAGGGCTTTGCAGGCCAAATATGTCGGGTACGAAATCGAGGAAGCCGAAAAACTCCAGTTTCCGAATGGTACCACGGTTTTTGAAATGGAAATTGAAAAAGGCAAGGAAATTTTGGAGGTTCAATTCGATGCAGCCGGAAAATTCCTGAAGCAGGATGTCGAAAAGGAATAGGTGGTATTTTTGCCAGCCGTTTTTTTGTTTTTCTCATTCGGGTAATTACCGGGCGGGCATGGCACGTTTGGTAATTGCCTGTTTTTAAATCCTTTAACATGTTCAAGTTTCAATTATTGCTGCTTTTGGCGGGTATTGGTATTGCCCAACAAATGGCGGCCCAAAATAAAATTACCCTTACCGGATTTACCCGGGATGCGGCCAGTGGCGAGGCCCTGGTTGGGGCCACCATTCAGGCGCCCAACCTAAAAATCGGCGGTGTCAGCGACGAAAATGGTGCGTTTATACTGGAAGTTCCCGGCAAAGACAGTCTAAGGTTGCTAATTTCTTATGTAGGATATACATCGGTGGATTTAAAAATCATGCCTGCCACCGTTGTGCTGCCTTTGGAAATACGCCTAAAATCGGATGAAGAACTGGAAGAAGTGACCATTTCCACCACCCGTACCAACAGCCGGATTGAGGATTTGGCTGTAAAAGTGGAGGTTTTGGGCGCTGAAGAACTTGAGGAGGAAGCTTCTTTGGTGCCTGGCGGCATGGGTTCTCTTCTGGGCGATTTGTCGGTGATCACCATTCAGCGTACCGGTGCGGTGAGCGGGAATGATGCGGTTCGGATGCAGGGTTTGGCCCCTGGTTACACCCAGCTTTTGCAAGATGGTTTGCCGCTTTATGGTGGGTTTTCGGGCAGTTTGGGTGTACTCAACATTCCGCCGTTGGATTTGCGACAGGTTGAAATTGTAAAAGGTTCTTCTTCAACTCTTTATGGAGGAGGAGCCATTGGCGGTCTGATTAACTTTCTTTCGAAAACGCCAGGTGAAAAGCCCGTTACCACTTTTCTGCTCAACCAAACAACTTTGGGAGAAACCGATGCGAACGCTTTTTTTTCGAGGAAAACGACCAATTCGCAAGGGTTTACCATTCTCACGGCAGGCACGCTAAAAGCTGCACGCGACATCAATTCCGACGGCTTTGCCGAGGTGGCTCGCTCGCGCCAATGGTTGGTGCATCCGCGCTATTTTTGGGGCCTGGGCAAAAAAACTTCGGGTGATTTGGGATTCACCTTTTCTCAAAATCACCTGCGGGGCGGCGATTGGGCGGCCATAAAAAGCGGAGAAGCCAGCGCCGAACACCCTTTTTTGCAAAAAGAACAAACCCAAAGGCTTTCCGCCAATGGTCAGATTGCTACCCGGCTTTCGAAAAACGCGGTTTGGACCTTTCGGGGTGCGGGCAGTGTTTTTCAGCGGAGCGGAAACTACGCGGCATTGCATTTTAAAGGTCGTCAAATAAATACCTACCTTGAATCAAATGTGGTGTTGAAAACAAGGGCCTGCGATTGGGTATTTGGGGCCAATCTGACCAGCGAGCATTTTCAATTGCGGGAAGCGTTTCCGGCCTTGGCTTTTGGCAATTTTGGCGCGCAAACCCTGGGCGTATTTGTCCAAAACGATTATCGTTTTGCTTCAAAGTGGACCTTGCAAACGGGCTTTCGGGTAGATCACAACAGCCGGTATGGCAGTTTTGCGCTCCCACGCGCCAGTTTGTTGTATAAAGTTTCGCGCGATTTTTCGGCCCGTTTGGGTTATGGGCGCGGGTACAAAACGCCCGATCTGTTTTTGGTGGTGGAGCCTTCCAGTTTCCCGCAACTTCAGCCGCTGTCGCGTGCAGTACGTGCGGATGTAGCGCATAGTTTGAACGCCGACCTCAATTATCAAAAACTGTTGTTTGATGCGGTTTCCATGCAAATCAACCAGGCTTTTTACGTTGTAGCCCTGGCGCACCCATTCGAAGTGGTATCGGATGGAACGGGCAATATTTCCTTGCAAAACGCTGCGGCAACCGGCCGGGTATACGGCACCGATACGTACATCCAGTTCAAGTATGCGGAATTGGAACTGTATTTTGGTTACAACCACACCCTTTCGGAGCGGCATCTTGCAAGCGGCAGGCGGGTGTATGAGCCTTTCAATCCGCAAAACAAAATTGCGGCTACTTTGGCCTGGTCTGTCCCCGAGAAATGGCGTTTTGGGGTAGAAACCGCCTACACAGGAAATCAGTATGTTGGCGATAACCGGCAGGTACCTTCTTACTGGTTTTGGGCTGCCATGATTGCCCGGCAGTTCCATTGGGGCATCCTTGCTTTGAACTGCGAAAATATTGGGGATGCGCGCCAGTCGCGCAAGGAAGCGCTGGTAACGGGTGGGTTTTTGAATCCTTCTTTTACCCCGATTTGGGGCCCAGTGGAAGGGCGCGTGGTAAATTTATCGCTGAAAATCAATTTGTAAAGTACTTTCGCCTGCACGCACGTACAGGTGCGCGCGTGCAGGCCTTTTTGGTTAAAATCTGGTAGTTATAAATATGAAATAATTTTAATTAATTTCTTCTGCGACCCAGTCTTCGATGTTTTTGGTGTTGCTGGAAAAGTTCACGCCCACACCCACTATGGTTTTTCCCAGTTCCCAGGCGTTTCGGTAGTATTTTTTGCTTTTGATTTGTTCGAGCGCCTCCCGGGGAGATTTGTCCAGTTTGTATTCGAGGATGTATACTTTATGAGCGGTTTCCACCATGCTGTCGATTCGACCGTCGGAGGTGCACACTTCGCTGTGGATTCGAATGCCCAGGTAGGTGAAAAGCAAATGAATGGCGGCGTGGAAGAATTTTTCGGGGTATTTTTCATGCAAAGAATAGGGGATTTCGGCAAAAACAGCCTGCAGGATGCGTATAACCTGGTCTATATCGTTTGCGTTGAAGGCATTTCGCATGCGAATGATCAAGGAAGCAGAGCGCTCTACATAAACACCGGTGAACCCTTCGATGAGGTGCTCCAGCATGGAGTCGCGCACTTCTTTATTGGGATAATCGAGTTGAATCAGTCCGTCCTCATCTTTAGACTGAATGGTGAGGTATCCGGTTTGGAAAAGGATGGCTTCAATTTTAAGGTTGTTGAGTTCGAAGGATTCAAACCCGGAAGGGTTGATTGGAGGAAATCGGAGTTCGTAAATACCTTGTTTTTTGAGCAAATTGATCAAAAAAGTGGGTGTTCCAGTAGCAAACCAGAAGTTTTCGAATTTTTTTACATTGAAAAAATTATTTATTGAAACAGGGTTATAAACAGTAGATGCATTTTCCTCAAACCGATATCCATTGTACCAAACCCGCATTTTTTCGAGCAAGGCGGCTTGGGTGATGTTCATTTTTTGGGCCGTTTCTTCTATTTTTTCTTTAAAATTAAATTCCAGTTCTTCCTGGGTGTAGCCAAGCATGGAGGCATAATCGGGGTGCATGCTTAAGTCGGTGAGGTTGTTGAGTCCGGAGAAAATGCCGGTTTTGCTGAATTTGCTCACACCGGTGATAAATACAAATTCGAGCAGGGGATCCATATCCTTGAGCACGGAGTACATTTCCTTCAGGATTTCCCGATTTTGGATGGCCTTTTCCAAATCAATTCCCAGGTAATGGATGATGGGAGCGTCGTATTCGTCGATCAAAACAACCACTTTCCCATTGGAAGCCAACTGAGAAAGCAGTTCTTTAAATTGGGAACCAATGCCTTGGGTTTGAATATTAAGATGATGTTTGCTTGCAATTTGCCTCAACTCTTGTTCAATTGCTTCCACCAGCCCGATGCTCTGAAAGGAGATGGATGTAAATGAAATGCGCAACACCGGGTTTTTTCTGTTCCAATCCCATTTGTCGTATATCCAGAGACCTTCAAACAATTCGCGGCTTCCGCTAAATAATTCCTGAAAGGTAGCGATGGTGATGGATTTTCCGAATCGGCGTGGACGGGAAAGGAAGTATGTGCCCGGGTTACAGGCTAGATTATACAAATAGGCCGTTTTGTCTACATACAAAAAGCCATTTTCAATTATTTTCCGGAAATCCTGAAGTCCGAGTGGAAGTTTCTTTGCCATGAATAAAGACATTGCCCTGCAAATATACTTTACGCCGCCAGATCTTGTGTATAACGATCTTTATAAATCATTATAAATCAGCGAAATCCATCCTGATTTATCCACAAAATCCGGCTACCCTGGTATTTATTACAAGTTAAGGCAGGTATTCAATTTCTTCTGCGACCCAGTCTTCGATGTTTTTGGTGTTGCTGGAAAAGTTCACGCCCACACCCACTATGGTTTTTCCC
>JAGWYI010000671.1 GCA_018969455.1 Bacteroidota bacterium
AGCCAATTGCACATACACCGCCTCGTACATGCGCACGATAAAAGAAAAGGTGAGCGGGGTGGTTACGCCCGGGTACGACTCGATGATGTTCGAATTGTCCCACACCATGCGCCTGCCGTTGCGGTCTGTGAGTCGATCCAGTTGGGTAATTGGCCGGGTTTGCAACAAATAAAACAGACCCTCGGCAAAGGCAAATTCAATGTCCTGAGGCTGTCCTAATTGTTGGCGCAATTGCTCCAAGGCTGCGGTGATTTGGGCAATTTCGATACTGTTTAAGGTCGAAATATCCTGTTTTTCAGCCGGAATGGCCGTTTTTACCACCTTTTTTTGCGCAGCATCATAATACAATCCAAAGGGCTTTGAGGCCAATGTTTGTTCGAAGCCACCTTTTCGCACCACAAAAGTATCCGCATCCAATTCGCCCGATACCAGGCCTTCACCCAGGCCCCACACGGCAGATATCACCTTTGCTGAACGATCGCCCTCGGTGGGATGCATGCCAAAAGCAACGCCAGCCTTTTCTGCGGCAACCATTTCCTGAATGATCACACTGATTCCCAGGGGTTTTTGCACATCCCGTTCCCGGGCATATTCGTGCACGCGGGCACTGAAGGCCGATTGCCAAACGACCTGAATGGCTTCAGGCAATTGCGCGGGCGACACATACAATTTCGTTTCAAACTGTCCGGCAAAGGAATGAGCGCTGCTGTCTTCATTTGTTGCGGAAGAGCGGACTGCAAAATAGGCCGTATCGGGCTTGAACTGCGCGGCAATTTCTGTCATCAGCGTATCCGGGATGGTCAGAATGCCGGTTTTTTGAGCCTGTTCCCTGGATTCCTGGAGCCAGTTTTGGAGGGTACGATGGGACAAAACCACAAAATGCGGAACCCGGAATCCCATTTTTTGAAGTCTGCACAAATTGGCAGCCTTGCCGCCTAATTCCGCAGCAGACGCATCCATCAGGTTTTCGTTGGTTAGAAGCATGAAAATAAGTGCTTATCCGAACAAAAGGGAACGCAACATGGGGATTCCGCCCAGCGAACCATACATCACGAGGGTCCATAAAGCGGAAGCATATTCGATCCATTTTGCCCGTTTTGATTCTGGTTTTATTAAAAACAACAGGGCTGGCAAGGAACAAAGACCAAACATGATTCCCAAAAACACATTGGTTTCGGCGCCCAAACGGGCAAAATGCACAGCTTTGAGTGCTGCCATCCAGGTAATAAACAACACCAGCAGCCACAAACCCAAGGCAGCAGGAATGCCCAGCATGCCTGTGTAAGTAAGCACACCGGGCGCCTCGGTTTCTTTCGATCGAATTTTTCGGCCAACTTCCAGCACAATGCCATTGAAATAAGAAACCACAAAGAAAAAAACAAGGCCTTCGGGTGGCATGTAAGATCCTAGGTACCAATCAAATCCGCTGGCAAAAATATCAACCAGGGGAATAATAAGCATATGGCTCGTCACGTACCAGAACTGATGTTTGCGCAGCCAATTGGGGATGAAAAATTCTACGCCCATCAAGCACAAATAGCCCAGCACCAGGGCCAGGGGGAACAGCATTTTGGTAAAAAACAAACCCACCAGCAGCAATTGAGCAGCAAACACCACAAATCCCACCATCCGAAGTTCTTTCAGAGAAATCAGTCCCCGAGGCACCGGCAATTCAGGTCGAAATTGCGCATCATCCTCGGCATCTTTATGCTCGTCAAAAATACGTACCAAGAGAAAGAGGGTCACAGTACAGAAAACCGTTGCACCGTAAGTCGGCCAGTCGATAAAATTTGTTTGTCCGCGGCAAATGCGGGAATATGCAATGGCCGAAAAACTGAATACGGCAATGAGTAGGCCGTGCACCAGAAAAGGGAATCGCTCCGACTGATATTGCCAGAAACGCGTCAGAAAGGAATTGCTCATTTGCGACCGAGTATTTTATGGGCCTGTGTAAATTGTCCTTCTGCGAGCGCTGCAATAATGCTCAACTCGCCGGAAAGAATGGCCACGGCGGTGATTTCGGCAAATTTGTTGGCTGTTCCGGGGCCCGAACACCCCATCAAGCGGAGGCATTCGGCCTGGGTGGGTAAATGTGTGCCGCCGCCCACCGTACCCACAATCAAATTGGGCAGGGTGACCGACAAATACAAATCGCCGCCCACCTTGGCAGGGGTCACCTCAAATCGGTTCACGCCCACCGTCGCCTCCGCCACACAAGCCACATCTTGTCCGCATGCGATAAAAATCGCGGCCA
>JAGWYI010000672.1 GCA_018969455.1 Bacteroidota bacterium
AAACGCACGGCTTGATGAATTAATCGAGCCTATATCAGGAATTGTAGTTACTTAGATCACAAATGTTTAGTACTTTCTGAGGTGAAACAATAACCTGACCAAGAATAATAACCGACTGACCAAGCAACTGCACATAAAATTGGTAAGAATCGCATAATTTTAGAGTTGAATGAAATGAATAAATAAGGTTGTACAATCCTTTTTGACATGACAAATTTAACGGGAAGCCCATTCCACTACCTAAACTTTACAGGTTGATAAAATCAACCTGAGCGGCTGATATTATCAACCTGCCTAAATTTGGAGATCTGATAAAAAAGCCATATGACCAATGTTAATTTAATGCAAAGTTGGCGCTTCGAGTATTGCGCAGTTGGCATCAAATTACTTATATTTGAAACTGAAATGTATATAAATCATCCTAAACTAAAAGTAGATACCCATGAACTACTACGGACCACAAATCATTGCCCTGCTTAAAATGCTGGATTGGAACCAAAATGCACTTGCATTGCATCTGAACAAATCAGCCCAGTACATCAGTGATATTTGTCGCAATAAGAAGAAGTTATCGGACAAACTCGCTTCAGAAATCGCAGGCATCGGGGGGCTTTCTCTGGAGCAATTCAAAAATTTGGACCAAAAAGCATCTAATTCCTTTCATGAAAAGGACATAAACGATCAAAAGTCTATTGCCGATGCTATCCAGTTTTTAAATCGTGTATGGGATAGAAAGGACATCTAAAAGGCCTAATAATTACCAAAACGCTCTATTTTCGCCCTGCCCAATCGGCCTTTCACTCTTTCCAACCGATTCAATCCTTTTTTATGCGTATCTGTTTGCTCTTTATATTATGCCTGTCTTATGGCAAGCTTACCGCCCAAAGCCTGGAAGATCAAATTTCCGGGTTAAACCAGGAGGTAAAAGCACTGGAACAGCAAAAAATGGGCGTTTTGGGCAAAATTGAAGACCTCAAATTCAAGAAAATACAACGCGATTTGGATGCGGTGCAACTACCCAAACTCCAGGCGGGCGATGTGTTGGTGCGGCATTCGGCGCTGGCGCTGGCGTATTGCGAGGAGCACGAACAGGCGCGTTGGGTGGCGCATATCATTTTGCCCGACATCATCACCGGCACGGTTTTTCGCAGCAACGATTTCCGGCCCGACCCCGATGTGCCCAGCGGCAGCGCCGTGGAAACCGATTATTTCCTGACAAGCAGAAAGCCCGACAGCACCCTGGTGTACGATGGTTTTGGGTACGACCGCGGCCACCTCGCGCCATCTGCCGATTTTCGCTGGTCGCAAAAGGCGCTCTCGGAGTCGTATTTTTACTCCAACATGTCGCCCCAATTGGGCGCTTTCAACCGCGACATCTGGGGCGATGTGGAGGATCAAATCAGGGGATACATTTTTCGGAACAAACAATCGCAACTGTATGTGGTGACCGGTCCGGTGCTCAGCCCCGATCTGCCGGTCATTCAACGCGGGGTAAACCAGGTGAGCATTCCCCGGCAATACTGGAAAATTGCGCTCGACCTGGAAAAACGGCGCGCCATCGGGGTCATCATGCCCAACCAGGCCATCACGGATCCAATTGCCAATTTTGCGGTTACCATCGATCAGGTAGAAGCCCTTACCGGACTGGATTTTTTCTCCAAACTGCCCGACAGTCTGGAAAATGCCCTCGAATCGCAGTTGATCCTGGATGACTGGTTCCCCAAAGGGTCAAATGCAGCGGATGTGCAGCCCTTGCGCGCACCCGAGCTCCCGCGCAACCATTTCAACACCACCCAGGCGAAGTTGTACATCAATAAAAAAGACCAGGTGGATGTCTGCGGCACCGTGGTCAGTGCACGCCGCAGCAAAAATGGCAATATTTTGATGAATTTGGATAAACAGTTCCCCAATCAGGTATTTACCGTTTTTATCAAAAAGGAAAACATCCCCAATTTCAGCTATGATCCGGAACAGGCCTTCAAAAACAAATCAGTTTGCGTACACGGGCGCGTGATCGACCTCGACGGGGTGCCGGCCATGTTCATCGAGAATGAAAATGCGGTGAAATTGTATGGGAAATAATTCCCTTTCCGCCGATATTGAATTGTTTTATGGTTTTTGTAGGATTAATGATACCAAACCATATCAAATCGTATTAAATCGTATCAAATCGTATCAAATCGTATTAAATAATTGCATAAAATAATTTACCAAATAATTGTAGAGACGTTGCATGCAACGTCTCTACAATTA
>JAGWYI010000673.1 GCA_018969455.1 Bacteroidota bacterium
CAACGCCAATACTAAATCCATCACAGTAACAGCATCAGGAACTTATATATTGGTGGTCACCGGCCAAAATGGTTGTACAGGCTCCTCCAGCATAATCGTTTTGGCTGATGGCTCTGTCCCCGATATTTCGGCAACAGCCAGTGGAAACGTTACATGCTCCAATCCTTACGTAACCCTGCAAGGAAATTCCAATACCAGCGGCGTTTCTTATACGTGGAAAGGACCCAATGGTTTTATGGTAACGCAACAAAATCCTGTAGTTACGGCGGGAGGACAATATACGCTGGTGGTTACTGCCACCAATGGCTGCTCAGCCGTAAGCATTGTGAATGTATTGGAAGATTTGGCCATCCCTGCCCTTAATTTGGCGACGCCGGGAACCTTAAACTGTAATTTGCCCTGTATTTCCCTTGTTTCGAATATTCCAGGAATTACGCTAGAACCTGCACAAATTTGCAGCCCTGGTCAATATACCGTGGTGGCTACCGGGGAAAATGGATGCACCAACAGCGCTTCTGTTGTAATAACCAAGGCGCCGCCATTGTTGACGCAATTGCAATTAGACCCCATTACTTGCACAGGTCCCAGCGCAGCTACCGTGGTGGTAGGTGGCGGAACGCCTCCTTTCGCCTACTTATGGTCTACAGGTGAAACCACCCAAACCATCCAGATTCCAAATACCCTGCCTCTCAATTTGTCGGTAACGGTTAGCGATGCAGGTGGTTGCTCTGTAAGTACAAGCCCTGTTGTGGTAACTCAACCGCCCCCTATTGTTGTTTCATCACCAATTGTGAAAAACTGTAGTGCGTTCAACAGCAACGATGGCGCAATTGAACTGGTGGTAAGTGGCGGAAACGGAACTTATTTGTATCTCTGGAATAATGGAAATACGACTCCTAATAACCTGAACTTGGCGGCCGGTATTTATACTTGCACCATTACCGATGCCGTCACCGGCTGCACTGCCACCGTAACCGCAGTGGTTGCGCAACCCGTAGCCACAACGAATATTGTAGGTGTACTGGGAATTCAGTTATTGCCCAATCCAACAAGCTCGCGCTATACCCAACTGCACATTCAAATGGAAAACGAGCAGGAAATTCAGGTTAAATTATTGGATGAAACCGGCCGCTTGATTTGGACATCGAACCCTGCTCGAGCCCGTGAATTCAAGCAAGACATCGATTTGAACAATTGCCCGGCTGGCGTCTACACGGTTCAGGCAATTGTATCCCGACAAATTATTTCCAGAAAATTGGTGGTCTTAACACAAAATTAAGCCAGTAGACACTTAAGATAAAAAATTGAAAATCATCGTTTTATCTCCAGCGCACCCGCTCCGGGGAGGCATTGCCGCCTCCTCGGAGCGCCTCGCGCAAGAATTGATGCAGGCCGGTCATTCGGTCTGCATTTATTCTTATTCCTTGCAATACCCGGGTTTTTTGTTTCCCGGCAAAACGCAATTTACCAACGACCCGCCACCCGAGGGCGTACGCATCGAAACCCGCATCAACTCCATTAATCCATTCAATTGGATTAAAACAGGCCTCGCTTTAAGGCATGAAAAGCCGGATATGCTTATCGTCCGGTTTTGGTTACCCTTTATGGGGCCGGCACTTGGAACCATTTTGCGTGTCGCCCGCCGGTTTTCTGCCAAAAAAATCAAAATAACCGCACTGGTCGACAACATCGTTCCGCATGAAAAAAGGCCGGGCGACCGCTGGTTTGCAGCCTATTTCGTGCGCGCCTGCGACGCCTTTGTCGTTATGTCGCACTCGGTAGGGGCAGAAATTCAACAGTTTTTAAAAGACCGAAAAGCACCGGTGCGTTTTGCCCCACACCCCATTTACAATCAATATGGTTCGCGCATGCCGGCAAAAAGCGCTCGGGCGAAATTAAATTTGCCACTTGAGGCGCCGATCGTACTTTTTTTTGGTTTTGTCCGAAAATACAAAGGCCTGGATCTTTTGCTGGAAGCCCTGGCTTTGTGCCCGGGCGTACACGCCTGCATCGCGGGGGAATGCTACGAAGATTGGTCTTTTTACCAAAACATCATCGACCGGAACGAATTAGGCGCCCGCGTACACCTGAAACCGGATTTTATTCCCAATGATGCGGTTGCAGCATACTTCTCCGCAGCCGATCTGGTGGTTCAGCCTTACCGAAGCGCCACGCAAAGCGGCATTTCCCAGATCGCTTACCATTTCGACAAACCTATGGTGGTAACAAAAGTGGGTGGCCTGCCTGA
>JAGWYI010000674.1 GCA_018969455.1 Bacteroidota bacterium
CAAGGCATTGAACTTGCATTGAGGGCTGTTGCCTACAAGTCGGACCGATTTATCAAATCTTTCAACCCGTTTGTCAACTTTAATTTGACCCACAACCGATATGGCGACAATTTTAAATTCCAGCAGTTGAGTGCCGACAAAAAATCGACCGTGGAACTTGATTTTAGCAAAAAAGTGGTTGCGGGCGTTCCTCCACTCACCATCAATGCCGGGTTCGATTTGTTTGCCAAGATGGGGCTTTACCTGAACATGACTTATTCCTACCGGGATAAAATGTATTATACTTCCGATAACTTGAACCAAACGGATGTATATAAACTGCTAAATGCAAAAATTGGTTTCTCCCATACATTTTCAAAACACATCGGGGTTGATTTGTATGTAGGCGCCAACAACCTGACAGGCAATCAGAATTACATGATGGTATTTCTGAATCAATTGCCCGATGCCTATTTGCCAGCCCCAAAAGAAGTGAATTACTTTGGTGGAATTAATTTGAAATACATTTTTTAAAAAACAAACAAAAGGGGTTGTTTCATGCAGAATGAAGCAGCCCCTCTCCCAGCTAAAAATATGAAAACCAGTTTTCTATTATTTTTTATTTGCCTGCTTGCCACTTCTTGTGGGCGTTTAGGAAACCGAGATGAAAAAAGCGGCCACCCTGAACGCATTGTTTGCATCGCCAAGCAATACAGTGAAATCATTTGGGCGCTGGGCGCTCAGGAAAATGTGGTTGCGGTGGACATTTCGAGTACCTACCCACCTGAAATTAAAAAATTACCCACAGTAGGCTATCACCGCGCACTGAGCGCAGAAGGGGTTTTAGCCGCCCAGCCTACCTTGATTCTGCACGACAACAACATCGGGCCTGAGCACGTTGTAAAACAGCTAAGCGATTTAAAAATCCCCATGAAGGTGTTTGAAAACAAGGGAAGCGACTTGGATAGTACAAAATTGTTGATTCAAGAAATGGGGGCCTATTTCCAAAAATCCGATAAAGCAGCCGAAATCTGTGCCAAATTGGACGCAGATATGGCCATAGCAATGGCCAATAGCCGCCTGTACAAGGACTCTCTGAAGGTTTTGGTGATTCATTTTGGTCAAGCATCGAATGTGTTTTTGGTCATGACTCAAAAAAGTACTGCCGCTAAAATGATTCAGTGGGCCGGTGGGAAAATGGCGGTTGATGACCCTAAAGGCATGAAGCAATTATCGGCTGAAATTGTGGCTGCATCCAACCCGGATGTGATACTATTAACCGATTTTGGCTATGATCGCCTGGGGTCGATAGCAAAAATTACAGAATTACCTGGTGTTTCGGGCACCAAAGCCGCAAAATCAAACCGCATTTACCGTGTGGAAGAGCATGATTTGGTATACCTCGGCCCAAGAACCGGCGAAAATGTTTTAATGCTTCAAAAATTGATTCATACCGGTGCAGCAAAATAGACGCAATCAATTGATTTTTATTGTATTATGTATGGGTGTGATCGGGTCTTTCCTTCTTTCGGCAAGTTATGGCGCAGTCCCCATCCATTTGCAAGAAATGCTGAGCGCACTTCAAAGATGGCCGTCTGGTTTGGGTGAAACATCCTTAAATGAATCCATATTTTTGAATATCCGTTTGCCGCGTGCATTTTTGTGTTTGTTTGTTGGCGCTGGTTTGGCCAGCGGAGGAGCGCTTTTGCAGGCACTCCTCCGCAACCCCATTGTAGAGCCAGGTTTGATAGGGGTGAGTAGTGGCGCTGCCCTCGGCGCAGCCACCTATTTTGTATTGGGGGCGGTACTTCATTTGAATGCAGGAGAATGGACCTTGCCAATTGTTGCTTGTTTGGGTGGTTTTTTGGCTTCAGGAATGGTACTTATGCTCTCCAGGTCCAAATCTACCGGGCATCAAACCATTGTAGGGCTGTTGTTAACCGGAATTGCTGTCAACGCGATTTGCATGAGCGGGGTTGGTTTCTTATCGTACATTGCGCGTGACCCCCAGGCTCGCTCCATTACGTTCTGGGGGATGGGCGCCCTTTCCGGCGCGAATTGGCATTCAGTAGGAATCGTAGGAGGAATTACAATTGCTTGTTTGATGTGTGCAGCATGGTATGCCAAGCCTCTCAACGCTTTGATGCTTGGCACTTCCGAGGCCATGTTATTGGGGGTCGATTTGCGGCGATTGAGACGCAACGTGCTGGCAATAAATGTATTAATGGTTTCGGTATCCACGGCATTTGTTGGAGTAATTGGTTT
>JAGWYI010000675.1 GCA_018969455.1 Bacteroidota bacterium
GCGACGGCTTTTTCCAATTGCCTCGAGATAACAGTCACCTCACATCCAAGCCTAGCCAAAAGACTTGAGACGCGTTGACCGACGGGACCTGTTGCCGCAAGAACAACGGCCCTCTTCCCTTGGCATTCGAGGGCTGCCTCGACTGCTTTGACCGCAGCGACAGCGGTTGTGTTGCATCCGTTGGCATCCATCATGCTGGATACCGTCAACCCGTAATCTTGAATCATGTGTTTTCGAACTTCTTCATGAATTTCCTTGGCCAATACGACGTCTGATCCTCCGACGAAAATAGCAGTGTGTTTCAGGTCTTTTGCCCCTCTAGTGAAAATGGCCCCATGGATCAGGTCGCGAACTTGACTCGGTTTTGTTGAAGCATGTGAAAAAATGAAATCCGCTCCCGAATCCACTGCAACGACTCTGTCAAAAACGCTTGGTTGGTCATCACAATCGAGCTGGATCAAAATGTTTCTTTTGTTCATTTTAGGACCTCATTAGCAACAAAAAGGGGTGGCAAATATACGCCACCCCGCTGTTTACAAATTGAATGATCTAAATCATTTAGGTGAGAACGGATGCTTAGAAGATGCGCGCTTCGCCGTGACCTCGCTCACCGGCGGTTCATTTTTCATGGCTCGCGCGATCGCTAGCTTGGTGGCGTCGTAGTTGTACTGGTAAATTTTTGTGTCATCCGCAGCGGCTGGGTGAATGAACACGCCACAGACAATCACAAGCTTGTCCGCTTCCGCTGCGGGAATAATACCTTCAGCCGCGCTGTCGGCAACCGCTCGGGCAACGGCGGCTTGGGCTGGTCCAAACATTTGAACGGCCTGCTTCATTCCCTTAATTGTTACTTTGGTGATCATAACCGTGGCTGGTTTACATAGCAGGTTCGGTGCGACAACCGCCAGTAGACTTGTATGACCAGCCGATTGATTCGCAAGAGCATTTGCAAAGGCGGTTCCAACCGGACCTTCCTTTGACCCGATCAAAAGATCGATATGCGCAATTTCATTTCCATCACCACATAGCGCTTCACCGATGTACATCGACATGGAGAGACCCTCCGAAAACATCAACCTGCGGGAATCGATACAAAAATAAGATTAAGGATTGAGTTTGAATTGGCTAGTAATCGTTGGAACTTCGCAAACCCATTGAAAGCCCATGTTTGGTAAATAACTTGACAATGGCTGTTTATTACCAGCCATAGAATTCGGATTTTTAAAACCAATTCGTGGATTCATGGGGAGATTGCATTATGTCGGCCGCCCAGCCTTTCTCCGCAACAAAACTTCTTGGATTGGGTTTGACGCCTGGAAAACTCAGGGGGCTTCAAAGGATCAGCAACGCCAACGGCACTTTGACAATGGTGGCAACTGATCAAAACAGTTCGATGATTGCCATGATCAAGGATGCGTTGAAAAAAAAGGGTGAGAATCGGGAGCCCACATACAAGGAAATCGTAGAAGCAAAAATTGTTCTTGCTTCCACCATCACCAAACATTCCTCCGCCGTACTTGTGGATGGTTACTACGGCGTTTGGAACACGATGGCGAGCCTTTCTGTCCCAAGGGATGTTGGTTTGCTTGTGCGCGTTGAAAAATCAGGTGGCAAAAAAAGCAAGTTGAATGCCCCGCTGGGTGAATACGAACCCGGTTTTTCAGTTGGAAAAATCAAAAGGCTTGGCATCGATGCGGTAAAGTTGTTGGCTCAATTTGAACCAACGGAACCAGAAAGTGCTGAGCATCAATTTTCTTTCGTTCAAGATGTTTATGAGGAATGTAAAAAGCACGACATTCTTTTCCTTTTGGAACCTGTTGCCTTTCCCTACGGTGACGAAAAGAAGGACAGCCCATCGTTTAAAAAGCGAAAGGCGGAAACCGTGATAGAAAGCGCACGCCAACTCAGCCCGTTCTGTGATGTGTTCAAGGCTGAATTTCCTGGTCATTTCGGTCAAGAGTCTGATTCCGAACTCATGACAAATCTCAAAGCCCTTAATGAAGCCTCTGCCCGTCCTTGGGTTCTGTTGAGTGCGGGTGTTGATTTTCCCGAGTATAAGAAGCAAGTTCAAATGGCCATGCAAGCAGGTGCCAGTGGTGTTCTTGGTGGCAGGGCCTTCTGGAAAGAATTTTTCCTGCAAGATGGCCCGAATGCGCAACTGGCGTTTGCCAAGGGTGAATGCACCGAGAGAGTTCGGCAAATCGATGAAATTGTCCAGGCCAGTGGCAAACCTTGGTGGGA
>JAGWYI010000676.1 GCA_018969455.1 Bacteroidota bacterium
CGTAATACGATTTGAACCAGTGGTGCACATCATCGAGCGAGGCAGCATTGAGGTCTTCCATTTCACCTATAACTGTATGGCCGTAAGGGTGGTATGGCGGGTACATTTCTTTTTGCATCAAATCATAGCCCAGTGAATAGGGCTGATTTTCTCCCTGACGTTTTTCATTTTGCACAACACCGCGTTGTTCATCCAGTTTAGCCTGGTCGATGGCGCCAATGAGGTGCCCCATACGGTCGCTTTCCAGCCACAAAACCTGATCCAGTGCAGAAACCGGGATGTTTTGGAAATAATTGGTCCGATCTTCATTGGTTGTTCCGTTGAGGTCGGTACCTCCAATGGCTTCTAATGCCTGAAAATAATCGGTGTTAAAGTTTTCTGATCCGTTGAACATCAGGTGTTCAAAAAGGTGTGCGAAGCCGCTTTTGCCGGGTTTTTCATTTTTGGAACCCACATGATACCAGATATTCACAGCAACGATTGGCGCTTTGTGGTCTTCGTGAACAATCAAGCGCAAGCCGTTGGGGAGTTGAAACTTGGTAAAAGGAACATCGATGTCATCCGGATTGTAGGTAGGGTAGTCGCTTTGTGCAAACAAACCCACCTGAGTAGCAAGCACAAAGGCTGCCAGCAGGAAAAATTGTTTCATAAAAATTTGCTTTAAAGGTTAATTCAATCAAGGCGCAATTTCCCTCAACATGTGGGAATCACGGGTGCAAGATCCATGGAAATGATGTTTAAGGACAAAAGATTGGACAAACGATTGCCTGTAATCGTTAAATGGCGTAAAATATACCAGGATTTGCCGGATTTTGTGGATAAATCAGGATGGATTACGATGATTTATAATGATTTATAAAGATCGTTATGCACAAAATCTGGCGGTGTAAAGTATAAATGACATGCTATACCCCGCCATTCAGAATTTCCCAGGTGTGATCACCCAACAAGCGAACGGTGGCCAAATGATCATAAGGCGGATTTTTCCCCCATTCTTCAGGCGAAACCATGGATAGCAAGTGTGCGCCGTCTTTTTTTCTTTGATACAAATGATATATATGGTGTATAACAGGCTGAAAGGGTATTTCGGATTGGTAAATCAGTTCGGAAACCGATACCCGTTCGCCAAGCGACTTTGCTTGAGCCATGAGCGTTTCCATTTGCTTGCGCAATTGTTCCAACTGACGATCTGTTTGATCATACATGGCCACCATGGCATTTCCGCGGATGCGGCCCTTGTCTTCAGGCCGAATTACGGCGCCGCCAGCAGTGTGGGCATAGGGCAATAAACCCGGGTTCTCGGCAATCTTGTCCTTGTCGATCGGATTTATAAAGGCATCCTGCTCAGGCTGGGTATTTTTTTTCGACATATCAATTCGTTCTGATGAAATCAGATGTTGGAACAATCCTTAACGATGAAGGTTCAAGGGTATACTTGCCAAATAATTTAGCATTGGAAAGACAAAATTACACACAAAAAGATGTGCATCTAGTATGTTGAAGTATATTTGGCACGCAAAATCATTTATCACGTAAAACAAAATTGCATGAAACGAATTCTTACCCTTGTTGTGTTCGCATGTGCCATTTCGACAGCGTTCGCCCAATTGCCCAATGGCGCAGTTGCTCCTAATTTCACTGCGAAGGACATAAATGGTCGTTCCTGGGATTTATATGAAATTCTCGACTCTGGCCGTCCGGTTGTTATTGATGTATCTGCAACCTGGTGTGGTCCATGCTGGAACTACCACAACAGCGGACAACTTGAAAACTATTTTGCTGCACATGGCCCGGAAGGCGATGGAAAATCTTTTGTATTTTTCATTGAAGGTGATGGTTCTACCAATCTGGCATGTTTGTATGGCGGAGCAACCTGCAACGGTGGCACTCAGGGGAACTGGGTAGAAGGCACACCTTACCCCATTCTGGACAATGCAGGCATTTCCAACTCGTTTGAAGTGACATACTTTCCTACCGGTCTGTTGATTTGTCCAGACAAAAAGTCGCAGCAAGTAGACCAATACACTGCCAGTCAGTTGTGGACCAAAGCCAGCGCCTGCGTGGGCAACATTCCAGCCAATTACGCAAAAGTGAGCGCCTTGGATCCTGGCACCCGCTCTTTGGAAATTTGCACCCAACAAACTGTAAATCCTACCGTTGTACTGTCTAACCTGGGTGGTACCAAAGTAACCAAAGTAACCATGGAGTTGCGTTGGAACGATGCACTCAT
>JAGWYI010000043.1 GCA_018969455.1 Bacteroidota bacterium
GGTGTATAGCCAAAATCCCGACAGTGCTTTGTATGCAGCCCGCTTTTCAGAAACTCCTGCAGGTCAGGGGAATTATGTGCTGGCGCTTTCAGCCGCCAATGGCCGTGTATATCGATGGGTAGCGCCCGACCCGCTTACTTGCAAACCGACCGGCAATTTCGAACCCCTTGTTCGCCTCATTGCTCCCGAACAACGCAGCCTGTATACCGCAGGAGCCCAATTGTCACCCAACAAAGGCGGCAGTTTGCAATTCGAAACCGCGCTGAGTAAACGCGATTACAACCGACTTTCCCCCCTCAACGACAACGACAATCTCGGCGGTGCGTGTTTTTTGTCGTATAAACAAAATTTGTGGCCAAAAGCCGAGAAAAATGGCTGGCAAAGCACAGTTCAAGGCAATTTTGAATACGATTCCAAACACTTTCAGGCACTTAATCCATACCGACCAGCCGAATTTGTACGCGACTGGAATACCGGCGCTTCAAGCGATACAGTGGCCGAACAACTGGCTCGACTCAATTTTCAGGTAAAACAGAAAGATTGGGGTATTATCCGGTACGATTTGGGATCATTTCTTCGTATGGGTGTTTATTCCGGACAAAAACAAGGGCTTTTACTCAAATTGCAGCATCGCGGCTTTGAATGGATGACAGAACTGAACGTGCTCGAAACTACCGGAAAAATGGAAAAAACCCGATATACAAGGCCTAAATTCGAATTGGCCAAATCCTTTTTTAAAGAAAAAAGCACCACCCCATTGTTCAAACTAGGCCTGTATGCCGAACGCGAACGCAACAGCCGAAACGCAACTGCTCAAACAACGCTCGCATCCAACAGTTTTTGGTACGATTTATATCGTTTTTATTTCCAAACACCTGAAAATGCAAGCGGATGGATGCTCAATGCATCTGTGAGCCAACGGAATGACTTCTTCCCTGCCGGAAACCAATTTACGCAAAATACCCGCGCACAGGATGCCAATTTCAATGGCCGTTGGAACAAGGTACCCGCTTTGGCCGCCAATGCAGCCACCCAATCCCTCATCTGGACCTTCAGTTACCGCAATTTAACCATTATAAGACCCGAACTTACCCCACAAAAGCCCCAGGAAACCTATCTGGGCCGCCTCGATTATTCCATCGCCGCACTTAAAAATTCAATTGCACTCACAACCGGGTACGAAATTGGATCAGGACAAAGCCCCAAAATTGCCTTCAACTATGTGAAAGTAAACCCCGGAGAAGGCCAATACACCTGGGTCGACCGCAATCGGGACAGCTTGCTGCAGGTAGACGAAATGGAGATTGCCGTGTTTCAAGACCAGGCCAATTACGTGCGCGTGGCCATTACAACCACCGAGTACCTCCGCACCAACAACCTGGCTTTTAACCAAAATTTGAGACTGGAACCCCGGTTTGTTTGGGGAAATAAAAAAGGCTGGCGTCGGGTATTAAGCAAATTTTCTTCTCAAAGTACCTTGCAAATCAACCGCCGTGCGCGTGCACAAGCGCCCGGCGTAGACCCCTGGAACCCCTTTCAACAAATTGAAGCCGACTCTAACCTGATTTCACTCAGCAAAGCCTTGCGAAATGCCCTTTTTGTCAACCGCGCCAATCCTGCCTGGGATGCCTCTATTACCCAAACTGAACAGCAAAGCCAGGTAATTCTGACCACCGGATTTGAACAACGCCGTACCGCCGAACAAATTCTACACGGAAGAATCAATTTCGGAAGGCAGTGGAGCCTCGAATCGGATCTGAGCCGAAGTGTTAAAAAAAGCGAGAACCAACTGTTCAACAACCGTAATTTTTCAATCCGCGCCTTCACCGCCAACCCCAAAATATCCTGGCTACCCAAGCAGAATTTCCGCATCAGCACAGCACTACAGTGGCGCAACAGCATCAATACCCTCACCGGGATTGAAAAAGCAACCCAACAGCAAGTAAACACTGAAATCAGCTGGAACCCCCAAAGCAGCGCCAACGCACAGGGCTTTCAGGCAGCCAATGCCTTGCGTTCCAGGTTGGCATATACCTACATTCGGTACACCGGGCAACCCAATACAGCATTGGCATTTACCATGCTTGAAGGGCTTCAGAACGGACAAAATTACCAGTGGAGCCTCAACCTCGATCGCCAGCTATCCAAAAGCATGCAATTGAGCGTAAGCTATGAAGGCCGAAAAACAGGTAACCGGCCCATTGTCCATGTAGCGCGCGCCCAGGTGCGTGCCGTTTTTTAGGCAAAAAAGGATTATTGCCTTATATTTGGCCATTCAAGCAGTAAAAATGCATGCGCGAAACCAAATTCATTGAACAAAACCGGGAAAAATGGCAAGATTTTGAACAAATGTTGCAAGAAGACCGCCATGAACCCGAAAATTTGAACGCCCGATTCGTCCAAATTACCGATGACCTGTCGTATGCCCGCACATTTTACCCCAATCGTTCGGTGCGCATTTACCTCAACCAACTTGCACAACAAATATTTCACCGGGTTTACCGGGGCAAACGATTGCCGATTTCGCGCATTTTCCGGTTTTGGAGCGACGAATTACCCCAAATCATGTGGGAAGAAAGACGCGCGCTGTGGCTGGCATTTGCGCTATTTGGAATTGCCCTGGGTATCGGAATCGTTTCCAGCATCCTGAATCCCGAATTTGCCCGCATTATTCTGGGAGACCAATACATAAACATGACGCTGGAGAACATCCAAAGTGGCGACCCCATGGCCGTTTATAAACAAAGCAGACCACTTGGTATGACCTTGGGAATTGCCATCAACAACCTGCAGGTGGCTGTATTCACGGCAATTTCCGGTGTTTTGGCAGGCATTGGAACCATTTACATCCTCTTGTACAACGGCATCATGGTGGGGGCTTTTCAATATTTTTTTATTGAAAAAGGCGTAATCTGGAATTCAATTCTTACCATTTGGGTACACGGAACCCTCGAAATTGGCGCAATTGTTATTTCTGGCGCTGCCGGATTGGTGGCTGGTTCGGGCTTGTTGTTTCCAGGAACCTACCGGCGCGCTCAGGCATTTCAACAAAGTTTGAGGCGCTCCATCCATATTTTTTTGGGCATAGCGCCCCTTATTGTATTGGCAGCCATATTTGAAGGCTATCTCACCCGCTTTACCGAAACGCCTGCTTTTATTCGTGCCTGTTTTATAGGCGTTTCCCTGGCCTTTTTAATTTGGTACTTTGTATTGTACCCTTGGCAAAAGGCGCACAGCAGCGGATTTTCCATTCCCGATGGCTTCAAAACACTTCCACCCGATGTGGTTCAGCACATCGAGTTCCACTCCATCAAACCCTCAGGCGCCATTTTTGCGGATGCGTTTGCCATTTTTAGTAAAAAAAGCAGCCAATTGATTGGTATTATTGCAGGCCTTGGGGCCTTTACCTGTGCCTACATCGCAGTTTTTACCCTGCTCTATACCCAGAAGTTCCAACTCAATCCCGGGAAGGATTGGGATGGAGGGGATCAAGTTTTGCAACTGTTTAGCGGCGATACTGCCCCAGGCCTGTGGTATTTGCAATGGACAATTTACGCTGTACTGAGCGCAGTGGCACTCTATTCGGTCGCATCTTGCATGCCAAAGCCCCCCAAACCAGGCTGGGCCAATCTGTTGGGTCTGATTTTGCCCGCTATGGGTATGCTCCTCCTCGCCGAATCGGGCATCGGCATCTCCGCCTGGTTTGTAAACGCCTTATTCTGGCCTGCTTTGGGCATGATTTCAGCAGCCGTTTTTTTCGGCTCCGACAAACTTTTTTTCAATTTGGCACGGGGTATCCAATTTATTTACTGGGGACCGGCCATTTTGTTGGGCATGCTGACCGTAAGCACCATAGCCTTGTTGTTTGTATTCCTCAAAACCCCCATTTGGGATACCATGCTTGGGTTTATTGGATGGATAATACCCAATGGTATTGAACTCAAAATTTGGATAAAAGCGTATGTATTAATTTTTTTCATGTACATCAACGTGGTATTTCAGGTAATTTCAGGCGCATTGTTTTACTTCTCCTGCTTGGAAACGCGCACCGCTGCTTCCTTGCATGCCGCCATCGAGCATATTGGAAAAACACGTAAAATCAGAGGACTCCCCCGTGAATAAAACGATTCATTCATATACCTTTTTCCTGCTAGGGTTCTTCTGGCTTCTGTTTTATCATCCAGCCCCAGCTCAGGCGCCCACCCACGACGCCTGGGCAAAGGCAACGCGAGGCCTCGATTACAGCAAAGACCTGCCCGACCCTCCCCAAAAAAGAAGAGCATTGCCCGATATGCCCATTTCAAATGATTCAGCGCCCTCTTTTTCGCCATTTTGGGCCAATTTCTGGCAGCTGGCAGCCATTGGGGCAGGTATTTTGATTGTCGCATACGGATTGTACCGAATGCTTCTGGCGCAGTCGAATAAATTACCCCAAGATGCGACCGTTCAAATTACGCTTGAAAACCTGGAACAACATCTCCATGAAAGCGATCTGGAACGCTTTCTCAGAGATGCCAAATCAAACGGAGCATTCAGCCAGGCAATCCGAATTTATTATTTGATGACAATTAAAAAATTGGCAGAAAAAAAAGTCATCACCTGGAGTCCCGATAAAACCAACCGAACCTATCAGCGCGAATTGCAAAATGCCCCATATCTGCCCGAATTTAAATGGGCTACCCGACAATACGAAGCCGTGTGGTTTTCCAATAAAGCCTTGCAAGTCTCTGAATTCCAAAGCCTTGAGCCCCTGTTTCAACAGCTAATTCAAAAAATATAGGCATGGCCGGCATTTATTTGCACATCCCTTTTTGCAAAAAGGCATGTCATTATTGCAATTTCCATTTCTCCACTTCTTTAAAGTCAAAACCCGCCCTTCTTGAAGCGCTCTTGCTCGAATTGAACTTGCAAAAAGAATACCTCAACGGCGCCCCTCTGGAGAGTATTTATCTGGGTGGAGGTACGCCTTCTATCCTGGATATTTCCGAACTGCAGCGTTTATTTAATGCCATTGCCCAATTACATCCCATCCTTTCTGATGCCGAAATTACCCTGGAAGCCAATCCGGATGATTTGACCAAGGCTAAAATTGCTGAAATTAAAGCATATACCCCCGTAAATCGATTCAGCATAGGCATTCAATCCTTCCGGGAAGCCGATTTGCTCTGGATGAACCGCGCGCACAACCCGGATCAGGCAAGGCAAAGTATTGAATGGACCCAGGAAGCCGGTTTTAACAACTTAACCATCGATCTGATTTTTGGCACTCCAACGCTTACGGATGCCAACTGGACGGATAACCTCCGAATAGCCCACAATTACCACATTCCCCATTTATCCTGTTACGGACTTACCATTGAATCAGGTACTGCACTGGGAAATTGGGTAAAAAATGGAAAAGTGCCCCCACTCGACGAGGAAAAATCGGCCCGACATTTCCAGATTTTGCAATCACTCAGCGAAAATGCAGGATACGAACAATACGAAATTTCCAATTTTTCACTGCCCGGTCACTATGCACGCCACAACAGCAACTATTGGCTCGGCAAACCCTACCTGGGCATAGGACCTTCTGCCCACTCCTACAACGGCCATACCCGACAATGGAATCTCGCCAATAATGCATTATACATCCAAGCCATCAAGGAAGGCCACATCCCGGCCGAAATGGAAATCATTTCCCCTACTCAACAATACAATGAGTACATCATGACCCGGCTCCGAACTCGATGGGGCGTAAACCCCGAAGAACTCGATCAAATCGGCCCACCCTATCGACACCATTTCGAGTCGCTGATTCCAGACATGTGCCTGAAAGGCTGGGTGGAAAAGCACCTTCAAGTGTACCGACTGACACCCAAAGGAAAAATACTGGCCGATTATATCTCCTCCGAATTGTTCTACATCAACCCTTAATGCTTGCATTTTATTCCCCCTCAAATTCTTTTTCTGATACGTGCTTACAATCTTGTGACAATATTTTAATACATTTGCCACCAGCATTCCTTTTAAAGCCAATAAAATTTGCAATATAGCATTTTTACAGATAGATAATACCTATGACCCGGGGCGTTCGTTGAAAAACGAGCGCCTTTTTTCTTACCTTTCAGGCAGCAAATACCTTAGGAAAATTTAATTTTAAAAATCCTTAACAATAAAGCAACAAACCAACTAATATTCTGTATCGTCTTTTTTGCTTAATTTTGCAGCGAATTTATTACCTAAACCACTCCACACTATGGAACTGAAACAACTTTTGGAGGCAGTAGACAATCAGGTTTTGGCAGGCGATATTATTGGCGCATTCGACCAATTCGCAGCAGACCACTGCATCACCATGAGCACCCCACAAGACAAAACCAGCTCCAAAGCACAAAAAATGGACGCTTTGCGCTGGTTTTTCGAAAACATCGAATCCATCAATCGGATTGAAAGAACCGCTACCCAAATAATTGGCAATGTAACCGAATCGGAGTTTGTTTTTGACTTCACGGCGCGTCAGGGCAACCCAATGTCGTACCAGGAAGTAATTCGCCGGGTATGGGAAAACGGCCAAATCATTGAAGAACACTATCTCATCGGACAATCCGTCGATGCCTCCAATGATCCTTCGGTTGATGAAAAATCAACAACGCCCTCCGAGGCAAAACCCAAACGCAGCACCAAAAAAGCCAAAGAAGAAATTGGCGACAATTTGGTTATCATTGAAGGCATCGGACCCAAAATTGCCGAACTGCTCCAAAAAGCAGGCATCACAAGTTTTGCACAACTGGCCAATTCGACTCCTACCGCGCTGAAAGATATTCTGGAAGCAGCCGGAAAACGCTACCAAATACACGATCCCGCTACCTGGCCTCAACAAGCCGCTCTGGCACGCGACGGAAAAAAAGCAGAACTCGAACAACTCCAGGAAGAACTGAAAGGCGGCCGCAAGTAATTTTTCACCGGCTTTCATGGCCCGAAAACAGAAAGGCGCCATAGAAAAACACCCGTAAAATGGATTATTTATACGGCGCAATGGCAAAACCAGCTCGGGCCTTGTTTTAAAACGCCAACTTTCAAACCAAGCCTTCCATTTTCCAAAAGCATACAAAGCACACCTGCCAAACTGCCTGCTTCCGTACTCGGGGCAGGCAGTTGCATTTTACCAAAATCACAAAAGCAGTTAACCAATATCAGTTTCAGGATCCGGATCAAGCCTTAAACTTGCCTCAAAATACCATTTATGACGCTCATACTTATATCCGGATTGCCTGGAAGCGGAAAATCAACCGTGGCCAAAGCATATGCACGCAAATTCAATGCACTCCGGCTCAATACCGATCAGGTCCGTTTGAGCCTGGGCCTTTTAGGACATTATACCGTAAAAGACAAGGAAACCGTATACAATACCGTGCTGGAACGTGCCCAAAACGCGCTGAAGATCCAAAAAACCGTGGTGGTCGACAGCACCTTTGCGTTGCAAAACCTGCGCAATCGATTTGAACAAATGGCGCTGCAAAGCAATGCCCATTTTTGCTGGATCGAAACACGATGCAATGAAGAAGAAATCAAATCCCGCCTGAGCCAGGCCCGCCCCGACAGTGAAGCCGATTATTCCGTTTATCTTACCATTCGTGATCACTTTGAAGCGCTCCTACAACCCCATTTGATCCTTTATACCGACACGCAAAGCCTGGATGAAATGGTAAATCTGATCCGTCAATATGTTCTTTGCAATGAACAACCCACAAGTAGCCATTATTCTTGAACAAGGCTTGTTTCCTGGCGTGCACCACCCCTGTACCTTGGTTGAAACCCACATATCCTGGGTTATTCTCAGCCCCGATTTTGCATTCAAAATTAAAAAACCGGTTCATCTTCATTTCCTGGATTTTTCAACCCTCGCCAAACGCCATTACTATTGCCTGCAGGAACTCGAACTCAACAAACGCTTGTCGCCCGACCTTTATTTGGCCGTTTTACCAATTTCAAATGGACCCCAAGGCCCCCAAATCGCAGGAACCGAGGGTGAAATTATCGATTATGCCGTGCAAATGCACCGCATGCCGCAAAATCTTCAAATGGATGTTTGCCTGCAAAACCAAGAAATTAAATCCCAACATGTATCCAAACTGGCTCAACAACTTGCCGGTTTTCATCAAAAGCACCGCTTTTTGCCTACCTCTTCCGCCACCATGCTCGCCGATTTTAACGATTTGTTCGAGCTGAACGATTGCTTTTTAACCATTGCAGGAAAAAACGAATGGATGGAATTTCAACGCATGCCAACCCATATTGCGAAAATTCTGGAAACTCACCAACCACGGTTGAAAGAAAGATTCAGGCGTTTTTTTGTAGACGGCCACGGCGATTTGCACACCCGTAACATCTTCCTGAGCGACCCACCCCTTGTTTTCGATTGCATCGAATTCAACCCGCATTTAAGGCAAATAGATGTACTGAGCGAACTGGCTTTTTTGTGTATGGATCTCGACTTTCATCAACGCCCCGATTTGAGTCGCCTCTTTTTAGCGGAATACCTGCGGTATTGGGATCCGATGCCCCTTGAAGAAGACAAACAAATCATGTTATTTTATAAAGCATATCGGGCCAACATCCGACTGAAAGTGAACTTATTGGAGTTTCAAGAACAACCCAATCCCGTTTTAGCCGAAACAGCCCTCAAATACTGGAAATTATTGAAAACCTACAGCCAGGCTCTAAGCTAGCCCTGCAATAACTCATACCAACCCTTCGCGCAAAAGGTCATGCAAATGCACGATGCCCGCGTACCGTTCGCCGTCCATTACCAGCAATTGGGTGATGGCGTACTGGCGCATCTGAGCAAGTGCGTCCACAGCCATGGCATCAAACGCAATGGTTTTCGGTTTTTTAGTGGCAATTTCACCGGCTGTAATGCCCTCCAATGATCGGGTGCTGGCCAACATACGGCGCAAATCGCCATCCGTAACAATGCCTTTCAAATGCCCTTCGGCATCCAGCACTGCTGTTGCTCCAAGGCGTTTGGAACTAATTTCAACAATGAGCTCCGACAAAGAGGCATGCTCTCCCACCCATGGCTTTTCGTGCAGGTGCGAAAGATCCCGCACGCGCAAATACAATTGTTTGCCCAAAGCCCCCCCGGGATGAAAGCGGGCAAAATCGTCTGGCGTAAATCCTTTGAGTGCCAGCAAGCCAACAGCGAGCGCATCCCCCAGCGCCATTTGGGCCGTGGTACTGCTGGTAGGCGCCAGATTGTTGGGATCGGCTTCCTGCTCTATAGGTGTCCAAAGCAGGTAATCTGAGTGACGCGCCAAATACGAATCCTTGCTGGCAGTCATGGCAATCAATACATTACCCATGTTTTTTACCAAGGGCGCAAGCGCTTTTATCTCGGGAGTTTCTCCACTTTTTGAAAGACACATAACCCAGTCGTTGCTTTGCACCATCCCCAAATCGCCGTGAATGGCATCGGCAGCATGCAAAAACAAGGCAGGTGTTCCGGTAGAATTGAGGGTGGCAGCAATTTTTTGGGCAACAATGGCACTCTTCCCAATGCCGGTTACCACCACACGCCCGGCACTCCGGGAAATGCCCTCAACACAAGCGACAAAGTCGGTACTGTGATCCAAACTATCGGCCAGTTTCAGTAAAACATCGGCCTCCAACCGAATTGTTTGGCGTGCAAGGTCAATGATAGACAAATCCGTTTTCAATATTTTTTAATACAAAATTTAATTTTTAAAAACAGGCAAAACTTAGATATTCTCAAAATTTTTGCCTGAATCGCTTTTTTCCAAGAAAAAAAACACCTAAAAACTTGTCAGAAATTCAGAAATTTTTTTTCTATCTTTGGCGGCTTTTTGAAAATGGCCCCAAAGATGTGGTTTTTTTCTGCATTCGTTGGGGAATTTTTTAGGGGCTGAAAAGAACGATTTGACTTCGGTCCGGGACATTCACAAAAGCCAATACGATCAAGCATACCAGAACTAATAAGGATGAGTGCGATTACAACTGAGCGCGATACGTTGCTCGAAAGTTTACAAAAACATTTTGGCTTCGACGCCTTCAAAGCCGATCAAAGAGCCATTATTCAAAGTCTGCTCGACAAACAAGACACTTTTGTAATCATGCCGACAGGCGGTGGCAAAAGTTTGTGTTACCAGCTGCCAGCCCTGATGCTACCCGGTGTTGCCATCGTCATCAGCCCCCTGATCGCCTTGATGAAAAATCAGGTAGACAGCATCCGCGGCTATTCGGAAGAAGACGAAGTGGCACACTTTCTCA
Organism: Bacteroidota bacterium; assembly: GCA_018969455.1. Lineage (GTDB taxonomy): Bacteria > Bacteroidota > Bacteroidia > Chitinophagales > Saprospiraceae > M3007. The sequence goes on from JAGWYI010000043.1 coordinate 10,270, forward strand.
ATTCCTCGCTCACGAAAGCGCAAATGAAAAAAGTGAAACAGGACATCACCGATGGCAAAACCAAACTGCTATATGTGGCTCCTGAAACACTCACCAAGGAGGAAAATATCGATTTTTTTCAAAACACCGAAATATCATTCGTAGCAGTAGACGAAGCACACTGCATTTCTGAATGGGGCCATGACTTCAGACCAGAATACCGACGCATTAAGGTTATGCTCGATGCAATCGCCCGTGATGTGCCCATTATGGCGCTTACCGCCACCGCAACCCCCAAAGTGCAATTGGATATCCTGAAAAATCTGGATATGTCCCATGAAAATACTTTTATCTCCTCCTTTAACCGAGATAACCTGTTTTATGAAATCCGGCCCAAAATTAAAAAGGACCAAACCATCAAACAGATTATTCAAGTAATTAAGGAAGAATTCCGCGGTCAATCAGGCATTATTTATGTGCAAAATCGCAAAACCGCTGAAGATATTGCAGAAATGCTGCAAGTAAACGACATCAAAGCCGGTCCTTACCACGCAGGCCTCGATCCCAAAACACGCTCGGCTACCCAGGACGCTTTCCTTATGGAAGATATTGACGTCATCTGCGCAACCATCGCTTTCGGTATGGGTATTGATAAACCCGATGTGCGTTTCGTAATCCATTACGATATGCCCAAATCTATCGAAAATTACTACCAGGAAACCGGACGAGCCGGACGGGATGGCCTCAACGGAAAATGCATCGCTTTTTACAATTATCAGGATATCCTCCGACTCGAAAAATTCCTGCGCGATAAACCCGTCGCCGAACGCGAAATGGGCGCCCAACTCATGCAGGAAGTAGTGGCTTATGCCGAAACCGCCTCCTGCCGACGCCGATTCCTGCTCCACTACTTCGGCGAAGAATTCGAAACCGAGCGCTGCGGCAAAATGTGCGACAACTGCCGAAACCCAAAAGAAACCATCGAGGTGAAAGAAGACCTGGCCCAGGTGATCCAAAGTATTCTCGACCTCAACGAAAATTACCTGATGAAAACCGTGGTGGATTTTATCATGGGACGCGAAACCAAAGAAATGAAAGACTTCGGATTCGCAGACCTCGATAATTTCGGTTTTGGGGAGGGGAAAGACGAACATTACTGGAACTCCATCCTCCGACATGCCATGATCAATAACCTGATCTACAAAGAAATTGAGCAGTTCGGTATCCTCAAAGCGTCTAACGAAGGCCGAAAATATGCCCAGGAGCCCTACCCAATCGCTATTACCATTAACCACAACTACGAAGATACCGAATATGATATGGATGAGGAAAAAGGCGGCACTGCAGTGCTCGACGAAACCCTCATGAACATTCTGAAAGACCTGCGGAAAAGCATCTCTAAAAAACACAATCTGCCTCCTTACGTCATTTTCCAGGACCCCTCTCTGGAAGAAATGGCCACCAACTACCCCATTTCGCTCGACGATATGTCGAAAATTGTGGGCGTTTCCCTCGGAAAAGCCCAAAAATACGGCCAGCCGTTTGTAGATGCCATCCGGAAATATGTGGAAGAAAATGACATTGAACGGCCAATGGACATTACCATCAAAACGGTGGCGAATAAATCTAAAACCAAAGTGAACATCATTCAGGCCATCGACCGGAAAATCCCGCTGGAAGACATCGCCCAGGCCAATGACCTCAGCATGGCCGAACTGCTTGAAGAACTGGATATGATCGTCCAATCCGGTACTAAAATTAAACTCGACTATTTTCTAAATAAAAATATCGATGAATATGTCCGCGAAACCGTAATCGAGTACTTCAAATCTTCTGAAAGCGACAGCGTGGAAGAGGCATTCAAAGAACTGAAAGAAGACGAAATTACCTGGGAAGAAATTCAACTGCTGCGCCTGAAATTCCTGAGCGATTTCGCGAACTAAAAAATGCACCTCATTTGCCGATGCCGCCTCGCAGCATCGGCAAATCAAGTGCGCCAGGATCCTCTCAATTTAAAACCCTTCGCCCGTGAAACAACTCATAGAATGCGTCCCCAATTTTTCAGAAGGACGCGATATGACTGTCATTCAACAAATTACCGCCGCTATTGAAAGTGTAGAAGGCGTCAAACTACTCGACGTCGACCCCGGCAATGCCACCAACCGAACGGTTGTTACCTTTGTGGGCGAGCCTCAACCTGTGGTGGAAGCCGCATTCCGGGCCATTCAAAAGGCTGCCGAATTGATCGATATGCGCCGTCATACAGGCGAGCACCCGCGCATGGGCGCTACCGACGTTTGCCCACTTATCCCCATCTCCAATATTTCCATGGAAGAAACTGCCGAATGGGCACGCAAACTCGCCGAACGCGTGGGAAATTCCCTCGATATTCCAGTTTATTTGTACGAAAATGCCGCTTCCAAACCCGAACGCCAAAACCTGGCCGATATCCGTGCCGGAGAATACGAAGGCCTCCCCGAAAAACTCAATAACCCCGATTGGAAACCCGATTTCGGCCCAAGTACCTTCAATGCCAAAAGCGGTGCAACCGTAGTTGGCGCTCGCGACTTTCTCATCGCTTACAATGTCAACCTCAATACCACTTCTACCCGGCGTGCCAATTCAGTTGCATTCGACATCCGGGAAAAAGGCCGCGTCGCAACAGATCCAATCACCGGAAAACCCTTGATCGACCCAAACGGCGACGCAATCCGCCAACCAGGACTCCTGAAAGGGGTGAAGGCCATCGGTTGGTACATCGAAGAATATGGCATCGCCCAAATCTCCATGAACATCACCAACATCCGCCAAACTTCCCTCCACGAAGCCTTCGAAGCATGCTGCAACAGCGCGCAAAGTAGGGGTATGCGTGTGACTGGCTCCGAATTGGTGGGACTCGTTCCGCTTAAGGTGATGATCGATGCGGGAAAATATTTTTTGCTTAAACAAAAACGCAGCGCAGGCGTAAGTGAGGCAGAATTGATAAAAATTGCCGTAAAATCCATGGGACTTGATGAGCTAGGCCCATTCGATCCCGAACGCAAAATCATCGAATACAACCTGGAGGCCGGAAATACACAGCGCAAACAATCGCTCATACACAAAAATCTGGTAGAATTTGCCAACGAAACCGCCTCCGAAAGCCCCGCACCAGGAGGTGGCTCCATCAGTGCCTATGTGGGCGCACTCGGCGCTTCCCTCGCTACCATGGTTGCCAATCTCAGCAGCCATAAAAAAGGCTGGGACCTTCAATGGGAAACTTTTTCCATCGCAGCCGAAAAAGGACAATACCTCAAAGATGCATTGTTGCGTACCGTAGACGAAGATACCCTGGCCTTTAACGCCATTATGCAGGCTTTTGCATTACCCAAAACAACACCGGAAGAAAAAAACGCACGCAGCCAAGCCATTCAGTCGGCCACCAAAGGCGCCATCGAAGTACCCCTCAAAGTAATGCAACTGGCATTTGACTCGTTCGACCTCATCCAACAAATGGTTGAAACCGGAAACCCCAATTCTGTAACCGATGCCGCAGTCGGAGCCCTGTGCGCGCGTACTGCCGTACTGGGCGCTTATTTGAATGTAAAAATTAATGCATCCGGCTTAAAAGATCTGGAATACGCCACTGAAGTGGTAACCAAAGCCGAAAAAATGGCAAAAG
>JAGWYI010000044.1 GCA_018969455.1 Bacteroidota bacterium
GTTATTTTTAACATCACCATTAACCCAACCCCTCAGTTATCTCAGCCTGCCAACCTGACCGTTTGTTCGAATAATGTTTTGCAAATAGATTTCAGTGGAAACCAAACCGGAACCACTTTTACCTGGACAAATGACAATACGGCAATTGGCCTGGGGGCAAGCGGGTCGGGAAGCATCAACTTTATGGCTGCCAATGTGCCGGCTACCCTTGTCGGAAATGTGAGTGTCACGCCCGTTTTAGGCGCGTGTAACGGTACGGCACTTGATTTTAGCATCACCGTACAACCCGCGCCAACGGTGTCCAATCCGGGCGACCAAACGGTGTGCGGAAACAATCAACTCGACATCAATTTTACGGCCGCACCAGGCGCTATACTCGATTGGACCAACAGCAATACCGGTATCGGGCTGCCCGCTGCGGGTACAGGAAATATCAGTTTTGTTTCCGCCAATGTTGCAGCCAACGTATCAGGTGTAATTACGGTAATTCCAACCCTTGCCGGATGTACAGGCCCTGCCCAATCATTCAGCGTAAACGTGGTTACGCAACCTACTGTGGCCAACCCGGGAACAGTGAATGCATGTGCCAATACGCCAGTGGCGGTCAACTTTGGAAATGGAAGTACCATGTATAACTGGACCAACAGCAACCCGGCCATTGGCCTGGCCGCAACGGGTACCGGAAATCTGAACTTTACGGCCGCCAACGTAACCAGCATTGAAACTGCCCAAATTACAATAACCCCTGTGTTGGGTACTTGTACCGGCGCCTCTGAGGTGTTTAATTTAAATATAAACCCAACTCCAGTTGTTGCAATCTCTGGAATAACCAAAATCTGCCAGGGTGATGGAACTACCCTGACAGCAACGGGTGGCATTTCGTATAATTGGAGCGGCGGCCAGACGGGCAATTCCATTACCCTTGTGCCCAATTCAACCAGCACTTATGGGGTAATCGCTACCGACGCTGCCGGATGTACAGCGGTATCGAATACTACGGTAACCGTTAACCCAACCTACTTTATACAAAAAACGGCCTCCAGCTGTTTGCCCGCCGATACCGGGGTGGTGGTAAAAAATTATCTGAGTGTATTGGGTTGCGACAGTACCGAAATTGTGACCACCACCTTGCTCCCAAGCTACGCAATTAATCTCATAGAATATACTTGCAATCCTGCCCAGGCGGGAGTTACGGTCAAAAATCTGAAAAGTATCTTTAATTGCGACTCCATCGTAACGCGTACAGTGATTTATGACCCAAGCAACATCGATACAACGATTACACTTAAGAAGACCTGCGATCCGGCACTTGTAGGGGATGTTGCTGTAGTGAACACCGGCGCCGACGGCTGCGATTCGGTGGCAATCACCAGAACCCTGCTGTCGCCCAGTAATACGGTTAATGTTTCCAAAGTAACCTGCAAACCCGCCGAGGCCGGGGTGTTTACCAAAGTGCTTGTCAATGTATTCGGCTGCGACTCAACCGTTGTTGAAACCGTGACATTTGATCCGACCCTGATCAAAACTACCTCCAAAACCGCCAAAACGTGCAACCCTGCCAATGTAGGGGTCTCAACCCAAACCCTTACCGCATACAACGGATGCGATTCCATCGTGGTGACCACCACTACGCTTGCTCCTTCATACAATTTGAGTTTTAGCGAAGTCACCTGCCACCCGAATTTGGCCGGAGTATTTACCCAAAATCTGTTAACCCAATACGGTTGTGATTCGATTCTGATTAAAACAGTCACATTTGATCCCAGTTTGATCGATTCTACCTTCCAAACTGCACAAACTTGTAATCCAGCCCAGGTTGGAAAGACAACCAAAGTGCTCGTTGGCGCTAACGGTTGCGATTCGTTAATCATTACCAATACAACCCTTGCTCCTCCCATCACCAATACCGTAACGGAATACACCTGTAAACCCAATAATGCGGGTTCCTTTATACAAACATTCAATGCCAACAATGGCTGCGACTCTGTTGTAACCCGTATTATTATTTATAACCCTGCCTTAATCGATACCACCCTGGTGCCGCTTACCACCTGCGACCCCATGCAGGCCGGAACCATTGTGCAAACCCTGGTCGGCAAAGACGGTTGTGATTCTGTAGTCATTCGAAAAACCGTGTATGATCCGGCTCTTTGCGCCCCCAGCGCACTCACCAGCATCAAAGGCGCCAGCTGTGCAGAAAAAACCGATGGCAGCGTTACGATTACCCCAACAGCCGGTACCGGCCCATTCCAATATACCTGGATCGATGGTAAAGGAAATTCCGGCTCGGGTACCATCAACAACTTAAATACAGCAGCCACAATTACCGGTATGGCGCCCGGCCCCTTCAGCATTCAAATCAAACCGGCAATTGGATTGCCGCTCGACCTCTCCGGTACCATCAGCGCGCCTCCGCCCCTGTCTGCATTGTCTGTACCACTCAATTTGTACAATGGGTTTGGCGTACGATGCACTGGCGGAACCGATGGGTCTATCGCTTGCTCTGTATCAGGAGGCACAGGGCCGTTCCGGTATAAATGGAATACCGGCGATACACTGTCTACAATAAATAATCTGGCGGGTGGGGACTATTCCGTAACCATTACCGATAAAAATGGCTGCCAAATTTCGGCGTTCTCCAGTTTAACCGCGCCCGATCCGCTCAACATCATCCTGAAACTGGGCAAACCCGAGTGCGGCGCTCAAACCGTTGACCTTAACATTACTCCAATCGGAGGCGTGCAACTGTACAACGTATACCTCGATGGCAGCCTCTTGGGCAGCACACCGCCAACGGTCGCCAGTGGACAACATACCGTGCTCGTTCAGGATGCCAACGATTGTGTGTCGGATTCAACATTTACCCTGGATGTACCCGAATCTGGGATCATTTTCCTGCCTGCCGATACCACCGTGGTCTTGGGAACCGAACTCAGCATCGAAGCACAAACCAACCTGGATGTATGGCGTAGCATTAGCTGGTCGCCACTGCCCGATAGCACTTGCCCGCAATGTTTGAAACAAACCTGGACGCCCTTCAAATCGGCGGTGTATACCGTAACCCAGGTAGACACCTTTGGATGTGTTTCCAAAGCCTCTATGCGGGTGCGGGTTAAAAAAGGGTCACTTGTTTATGTACCAAATGTATTCTCGCCCGATAACCTGAACGACAATGACTTCTTTACCATAGGCGCAGCACCTGGGGTAGAAAGCATGGATGAATTGCGTATTTTCGATCGATGGGGTGACGCGGTTTATATTCTGGAAGCACCCGTGCACCCCAATGAATGGCCCGGATGGGATGGTCGCGTTGGTGGCAAAACCGTATCAGTGGGTGTATATGTGTACTACCTGAAAATTCGATTGGTAACGGGTGAAACAGAAACCATCTCGGGTGATCTTACGGTGATCAAAAATTGATATGACCCTTTGACGGCAAAATACCGGACTCCCTCATTATGCCCGGTATTTTGCCGTCAAGCGGCCTGTAAGTCGCCTTTTCGATCGCTCGCCAACTGACAGCCCCCCGTGCACCTGCCAACTTGTTTTGCCGCCCAATGGTTGGTTTGTCTTGTTTTGATGCGTAAAACTGCGTTTCTTTAACGGCCCTCAATTAACATGCACCCGCCTCGCGCGCCCTCCCCCTTGGTGCTTTTAAACCAAGCCGAATTTTTTCCCCGTAATTTTCGTTGAACATTAGTACCTTTGCTCATGCGCAATTTTTGCGCTTGTGGCATTTTTACATTTCGAATTGTACGTATTTGACTTATTTGTGTAATGAAGGTTTCTCTGAATTGGATTCGGGCTATGCTCGATCTACATAAAACACCCCAAGAAATCGATGATATTTTGACATCACTGGGTTTGGAGGTAGAAGGTTGGGAAGTGGCAAAATCTTCCGAAGTCGACCTTGACAAAGTACGCAGTGGCAAGGTGTTGAGCTGTGAGCGCATTCCGGAAACCGACCACCTCTCCGCTACAACCGTCGATGTGGGCGATGGGGTCGTGCGCTCCATCGTATGTGGCGCACCCAATGTGGCCGCCGGTCTCAAAGTATTCGTCGCGTTGCCCGGCGCCAATGTGTTCAGCAAAGATGGCCAACTGTTTACCATAGGCGAACGCAAAGTAAAAGGCGTACCCTCACAAGGCATGATCTGTGCCGTAGACGAACTCGGCGTGGGCAATGACCACAGCGGCATCCTTGTGTTGCCAGAAGATACCCCCCTCGGCATAACTGCCGCAAGCTGGTTCAAACAGGAATCCGATACCATTCTGGAAATCGGACTCACGCCCAACCGCGCTGATGCCACCAACCACCTCGGCATCGCGCGCGACCTGGCGGCCTACCTGCGCGTACAGGAAGGCCAGGACGCCCCAATCTCCCTGCCCGATGTACAGGCTTTCCAGGCGCCTGTCGGCAAATTCCCGATTTCGGTGGAAGTGCTTGACAACCAGGCCTGTATCCGTTATGCCGGTGTTTGCATCGAACATGTGCAGGTGGCTGAAAGCCCCGACTGGCTCAAAAATCGCCTCCTCGCCCTCGGCCAGCGCCCCATCAACAATGTAGTAGACATCACCAATTACGTCCGCATGGAATTGGGGCAACCCTTGCATGCATTCGACATGGATGCCATTGGTGAACGAAAAGTGGTGGTTAAAACCCTCCCGGAAGGAACCGTATTCAAAGCGCTTGACGACACCGAACGCAAGCTTTTCGCCGAAGATCTCATGATCTGCGACGGCAACGATCAGCCAATGTGTATGGGCGGTGTATTTGGCGGCGCCAACAGCGGGGTGAACGATACAACTACGCGTGTATTTCTCGAAAGCGCCTGTTTCAATGCCCGCAGCATCCGACGCTCTATGCTGCGCCACAACCTGCGCACCGACGCCGCCTGGTGTTTTGAAAAAGGCGTGGATCCCAATGGAACTTTGTTTGCACTCAAACGCGCCGCTTTGCTCATCGCCGAACTGAGCGGAGGTTCCATTTGTTCCGACATTACCGACATTTATCCCAATCCGTTACAAGCGGCACGCATTCCGGTGTATTTCCAACGCATCAACCAATTGGTGGGGATCAATCTCGGCCCTGAAAAAATCCGGCAAATCCTCCAGGCGCTCGAAATTGGCATTGAACAGGAAACGGCCGATGGCCTCGTTGCCGTGATCCCGACCAACAAGCCCGATGTTACCCGCGAGGCGGATGTGGTGGAAGAAATTTTGCGTGTGTACGGACTGGATCATGTGCCTGCACCTGCTCAATTCCGCACCAGCATGGAAATTTCCAGGCGCCCTTCGCTCGATTTGGTGCGCAATGTCGCAGCGGATATGCTCGCAGCACTCGGGTTCAATGAGTGCATGAGTTTGTCTTTGTCCAATTCTGCCTATCACACAGGCGATCAGGCGCTGCTTCCGGTGGAGGCCGATCAACTGGTTTATGTGCACAATACGGCCAATCAGGGACTCGATTGCATGCGCCCAACCATGCTTTTCAGTGCTTTGGAGGCCATTGTGCGCAATCAGAACCGTCAGAACCCGGATTTACGCTTGTTTGAACTGGGTAAAACCTACCGCCGAAGCCCGGGCGCAGAACCAGCGTTCGTAGAGGTTTCGCGCCTGAGCATTTGCCTCACAGGCGCATATCAAGGAGAAAGCTGGCAACCCGCAGCCAAATCAAAAGTGGACTTTTACACCCTGAAATCAGTGGTGCAAAATTTATTTGGCAGGTTTGCAATAAGTGGATACCAGGAAAGTGCCGTACAGGATCCTCCTTTCCAGTATGCACTTAAATGCCACCGCGGTCCGCAAACCATTGCCACGTTTGGCGCCATATTGCCAGGTATCCTGAAAAAGATGGACATTAAGAATCCGGTTTTTTTCGCCGATATCGACCTGGAACAGCTGTTCAAGGCCATGGGCTCCACCAAAATTCAATTTACCGAATTAAACAAATACCCAACCGTGCGCCGCGACCTTGCACTGGTACTGGATCAGTCGGTTTCATTTTCCGACATCCGCCAGCTTGCAGGCAAAACCGGCAAAAAAATGCTCAAAGAAATCAATTTGTTCGATGTTTTTGAGGATGAAAGCAAACTCGGCCCTGGGAAAAAATCCTACGCCGTGAGTTTTGTGTTCGAAGATCCCGAAAAAACCCTGCAAGACAAGGAAATCGATGGCATGATGCAACAACTCCAACAAGCCTTTGAAACCAAACTGAATGCCGGCATCCGCAAATAGTTGCGGAAATTTGCCGTTTGAAATCAACGTTATCTATCATATACCTTCGGTGTGCAACCCTGCCCGCCGGAGACCAAAACCACCCATTATTCTATGGATATCGGAATCGGAATCATAATAGGACTGGTGGTTGGCGGATTGATCGCCTACCTCCTTACCGCAGCGATGATGAAACGCGCACAACAAAATTTCATCGACGAAAAAAATCGCCAGGGTGACCTCGCTTTGCAGGAAGCCCGCCTGAACGCCAAACGCATTGAAGATGAGGCGACTTTGAAAGCAGAAAAAATCGTCTCGAAAGCAGAATCTGAAAACGAACGCATCAAACAACAGAAAATTCAGGAAGCCAAAGAACGCTACGCCGTAATGCGCTCCGAATTTGATACCGAAAAAGTAAAACACCAACTGCACCTCAAAGAAATGGAGGTGGAACTGGTGACCAAAGAGAAAGAGTTTAAAATTCAGCAAGATGCTTTCCAGGCTAAAGTGGCGGATATCGAAAACCGAAAAACCGACCTCGACAACCGCGAACTCGAACTGGAAACCCTCCGCGAAAACCTCGACAAACAGTTGAAAATTGTGCAAAAGAAAAAAGAGGAACTCGATGCCGCCAACGAAGAACGCATCAAAGCCCTCGAAAAAATTGCACAACTCACCCAACAAGACGCAAAAGATCAACTGCTCGAAGCCGTACGCGCCAAAAGCGAGTCGGAGTCTATGGCCATCGTGAAAGAGGCCATCAACCAGGCTAAATTGACGGCCAATAAGGAAGCGAAAAAAATCGTTATCCAAACCATTCAGCGTACTGCCGCCGAATTTACCATCGAAAATACAGTGTCGGTGTTCAACCTTGAAAACGACGACATGAAAGGCCAGATCATCGGACGCGAAGGCCGGAATATCCGCGCCCTCGAATCGGCTACCGGCGTGGAAATCATCGTTGACGATACCCCGGAGGCGATCGTAATCTCCTCCTTCGACCCCATTCGCCGTGAAGTAGCCCGTTTGTCCCTCCAGCGCCTGGTCGCCGACGGACGCATACACCCGGCCCGCATTGAAGAGGTTGTGGCCAAGGTGCGCAAGCAACTGGAAGAACAAATCATCGAAATAGGCGAGCGTACCGTGATAGAACAAGGCATTCATGGCCTCAATGCAGCCCTCGTGCGCATGGTGGGCCGAATGCGCTTCCGCTCTTCTTACGGCCAAAACCTGCTCAAACACTCCATCGAGACCGCCGAACTCTGTGGCATCATGGCTGCCGAACTGGGGCTCAATCCAAAGCAGATCAAAATGGCCAAACGCGCCGGCTTGCTGCACGATATTGGTAAAGTGGCCGAAGAAGAAACCGAACTCTCGCACGCACTCGTGGGCATGAAAATGTGCGAACAATACGGCGAACACCCCGTGATCATCAATGCGGTAGGCGCTCACCACGATGAAATCGAAATGAACAACATCATTTCGCCCATCATCCAGGCTTGCGACGCCATTTCCGGCGCCCGCCCGGGCGCGCGCCGCGAAATCCTCGAAAACTACCTCAAACGCATCGGCGAACTCGAAGACATCGCCATGGCATACGAAGGCGTATCCAAAGCCTTCGCCATGCAGGCAGGCCGCGAATTGCGCGTCATCGTAGAAGCCGACAAGGTTTCCGACCAATATGCTGATGATCTTTCGTTTATGATTTCTCAAAAAATCCAGGACGAAATGCAGTATCCCGGCCAAATCAAGGTTACCGTGATCCGGGAGAAACGCGCAGTCGCATACGCCCGATAAAACGGCGCATCGCAATGTCTTGAAATCCCGGTCGCCTGTACAAAGGCGGTCGGGATTTTTTGTGATAAATCCTCTTTTTTAAAATAAAATGTTTTATATTTATGTTTGATAAATACTCAATAATATGAAAAATGCAATTTTAAGTCCTGCATTACCTAATGCTTAACCGCCATGTTCATGAACCCACAAGTTGACCTCTATTTAGAAAACGGTTGCGGCCGATGCGCCCTCTTCAAAACCCCCGAATGCAAAGTGCACCGGTGGGAAAAAGAATTGGAACAGCTGCGCCACATCGTGCTGGAATGCGGTTTGACCGAAGCGCTGAAATGGAGCGTCCCTTGCTACACCTTCAACGGGAGCAACATTCTCATTTTGGCGGCTTTTAAAGATTATTGTTCCCTCAGTTTCTTTAAAGGAACGCTCCTGCAAGATGCCCGCGGATGGCTCGACGCGCCAGGCGAAAACAGCCAGGCCGTGCGGCAACTGCGTTTTACAAGCCCGCAAATGGTGGCCGACCGGGAATCGATTATCCGGGAATACATTTACGAAGCCATTGAAGTGGAAAACGCAGGCTTGAAAGTGGATTTTAAGGAGAAAAAAGCGCTGGTCTTCCCGGAAGAACTGTTGAACAAATTTGAAGAAATGCCGGCCCTCAGGGCCGCTTTCGAGGCACTCACACCCGGCCGTCAAAGGGGCTATAACCTCTACTTTTCAGCGCCCAAGCAATCCAAAACACGCACAGCACGGGTGGAAAAATACATCCCGCACATCTTGAATGGAAAGGGTTGGAATGAGGAATAAGCGGATGATATCTACGTACTACGAAAGCCAACACCTAAAGTCTGGAAGAACCCGTTCGACAATTTTGAAGCAGGAAATCTTGTTTCCTGCTTCCTGGGCCCGTAAAAATGAATCCAGGTGCGCTGTTTTACGACCAATCCCCGAATTCGAATTTTTGAGTCCGCGCATGCTCAAATTCCCAAAGATCCGATAGAAGTATTTACCTTTGGGGAAATTTTTTCTTATGTCAGATGCAATGCCTTGCCCCAAATGCAAAAACGAATACACCTACGAAAGCGAGGGCTTGATGGTGTGTTCCGAGTGCTTTTATGAATGGAATCCGGAAGAAGAGGCCGAAAACGCCGCCTCTGATGACGTAATGGTTGTGCTGGATTCGAACGGAAATCAACTGCAAAACGGCGACAGCGTGATTGTAATCAAGGATTTGCCGGTAAAAGGCATGCCCAAACCGGTAAAAGCCGGTACCAAAGTGAAAAACATCCGCCTCACCGACGGCGATCACAACATCGATTGCAAAATAGAAGGTTTTGGCTCTATGGGCCTCAAATCAGAATTTGTGCGGAAGGCGTAAGTATGGTGCTGCTTTCATTGTGGAACAATTTTAGGCAATATGTATACTTTACGCCGCCAGATTTTGTGCATAACGATCTTTATAAATCATTATAAATCAGCGAAATCCATCCTGATTTATCCACAAAATCCGGCGAATCCCGGTATAAATTTGCTTGGAATGAATTGGCCTGAATAAGATCAACGCAATACGACCAGCTTTCCTGTCTATAGCCCTTGTTTTTACTCCAAAATACAAAAACACCGCTAAAAATTGAGCCGTGAACCAAAATACTGATTTTACCTGCGCATTCCTTGCTCCTCAAAGCCCCTCCGAACTGTTCAAGATCCTGTTAGACGTGCGCAACTGGTGGTCGGGCAAGTACGCCGAAACCATCGAGGGAGCAAGCAGCCGACTTGGCGACGAATTCTCCTTCAGTGCCGGTGGCGGCGCGCACTTCACCCGACAGCGACTGGTGGAACTGGTTCCTAATGAAAAAATCGTCTGGTTGGTCATTGAAAGCAAATTGACTTTCATCGAGGAGCAGGCAGAATGGGAAGGCACCCGGTTTGGGTTTGATTTGTCCCGGGAAGGAGATCAAACGAAAATAACATTTACCCACACAGGACTGGTTCCGGAAATCGCCTGTTATGAGTCGTGCTCCACGGGCTGGATGGCGTATCTTTCGACCCTGGAAAAGCGGTTAATGGCGTCGTGAAAAAAGCTAAAGTTTTGCCCGCGTCGGCGAACAGGTGTGCAACACATTTTTTGCCCGAATTTTATGTTTAGCTCATTTGTTTGGTCGCGAAATACAACACCGCAATCGTATAAACTTCTACTCCGATTGCCGGAATTGCGGCTGAAGTAAAACCATCTGCCAGGGTGCTGACAAGTCGGCCGATGAGCAAGGTAAACATAACCAGCATGGTGGCATGGAACCAGCTTGCGTTTTGTTTCCAGATGCCGATCCAGATCATGATGGCGCTGCTGATAAGCATGCCGCCAATATCGCTGCGTACCGTGTTGATGCCAAAGGTGCCTTCCGGTTTCAGGTTGAGCATTTCATACATGCTTGCAGGTGCAAACATGGAGGCAAGTCCAAGGCCAAGCAAGGGCAAACTTGCAATTAATGCCAAAATTTTAATCAATGATTTCATGTTGCTTGTTTTTTATAAGATTGCGGTGAAGTCACGCAAAGATCAACAATCAAATAGGATTAAATTTGTATCAGATCACTGTAGTTTCTGAACCCTTTGGGAGGCACCCCGATCATTTCATACATGTATTTGTTTAATTGTGCCAGGTCGTAAAATCCGGTTTTGAAGGCAATTTCGGTAAGTTGCAGGTGCTTTTCCGACAAAGAAAGCCGGATGGCTTCCCGTATGCGCGTCCACAATAAATACCGGGATAAACTGCTTCCGGTTTGCAACTTGAACAAAGCCGACAGCCTGGACGGAGACAGATAGACCATTTCTGACAGCAGTTTCAAGTTTATTTTTTCATGGTAATGGGTGCGGATGTGCTGTATGATGCCTGTAACCCGTTCATCCAATTCAGGCGTAAACTGATTGTTTCGAACCAGTTGATGGAGTGTGTCTTCAAAGTGGGTGAGCGCGTCCATGTTCAGGAATTGGGCAAAATCTGTTTGAGATTTGAAAGGAATATAATTTTTATCCGGTTGGAACAAGCCCTGAATAAACTTGCCTGGAGGCGAAAATGGTTCAATATTGACGATTGAAAGCAGGCTGTTGTTTTCGCTGCAGGCATGGGAAATCTGGGGTTTTGCGATAAACCCGAAAATCTGCTTGTTTTCCTCCTGATTTAAAATTGAATTAAATTGATTTTCATGGGAAAACACAATCTGAAATGCCGAATGTTTGTGAATAGCTGCATTAAGGCCTTTCGCCGTGAATGCCAGGATAAACGGGTCCATTAGAACGGGTTCGGAAGTTCGCATTTCAAGTGCTGGTTTATGAATTTGTTCCAGCAATGTTACGCTTATTCTTTCACCAATTTACGACTGATCAGGGTCCCATTTTCTGAAATAGCTTGCACCAGATATACAGCGGCAGGCCAATCTTTCATCTGGATTTCTGCACTGTTATGCACCTTTTGTTGCCAAAGTACCTGGCCCGAGAGGTTTAGCACGCGCATCAAATAAGTGTTGGCTGGATCTTCGAAACGGATTTGCAGTTGATCCTGCGTCGGATTAGGGGCCAATTGCCAGACCGTTTCGCTTTCCGGATCGTTTGCTGCGAGCACAAAAGCGCTCAATTTCACCACCCAGTAATCGAAATTGCCGTGGTTGCCGCTTACATCGCCGTCGTTGGAGCGACTGTCGCCTGCCAGCACAAAACCGCCGTCTTCGGCGCCAACCAGGGCTTTTACCAAATCGTTGGCGCTGCCTCCGTAATTTTTTTGCCATTTCAAATTTCCGTTGGCATCGAGTTTGGCAATCCAAAAATCCCATCCTCCCTTGTTGTTGTTGAGGTCGCCATTGCTCGAGGCAGCGTACCCGGCTACCACCATGCCGTTATCAGGGCTCGCGAGCAAGGCGTATGCCTCATCTGAATCGCTTCCCCCAATCGATTTTTGCCAAATGAGTTCCCCATTTGGGCTCAGTTTTACCACCCAGAAATCGGATCCGCCATGGTTTCCGGTAACATCACCCGTGTTGGAAAAAGAGGAGCCCGCCACTGCAATATTGCCATCATTCAAATTTTGAATGGCAAAAGCCCAGTCGTAGGAATTTCCACCCAGCGATTTTTGCCACTGTAAATTGCCAGTTGCCGAAATTTTGACGATCCAAAAATCCTGAATGCCTTTGTTGCTACTAAGGTCGCCATCTGAAGACAACGACTGCCCTGCAAGAACAAACCCGCCATCCGGGGTGTTTTGAAGGTCGGCAGCCTCCTCCTCCAAAGATCCGCCGTACGTTTTTTGCCATTGAAGAATGCCTTCTGCGTTGATTTTTACGGCCCAAAAGTCGCCGCTGCCATGGTTGCCGCTCACATCGCCATCTTTTGAATAAGTAGTACCCAACAGCAGAAACCCTCCATCGGGACAGGCCACAGCGGCGCGGGCAAGCTCATTGTCGGTACCGCCAAATGATTTTTGCCAAACCAAAGCGCCGGTAGCGCTAATTTTTACTGCCCAAAAATCAGAACCGCCCCGATTGATAGATACCTGACCATTGTTGGAGGTACTGTTTCCAAACACCACAAAACCGCCATCAGCAGTAGGCGCCAGGGCTTTAGCTTCGTCATAGCCGCTTCCACCATAGGTTTTCTGCCATTGCATAAGCCCGTTAACGTCGAGCTTTACAACCCAAAAGTCGGAGGCGCCCTTGTTTCCCGTCACATTTCCATTGTTCGACAAAGCGTTTCCTGCAACAAGATAACCACCGTCTTGTGTGCGCAAAATATCCGCAGCATAATCAATAATACTGCCGCCCAACGATTTCTGCCATTGAAGTGTTGGTTGGGCCTGTAAGTCACACACGCTGGCAAATAGGGAAATACTAAAAATGTAAAAAAAGTTTCTCATGCGTATTGTTTTGATTGAATGTTTTATACTTCACGTTGCCAGGTTTTGTCTATAACGATTTTTACAAATCATTATAAATCATCGTAATCCATCCTGATTTATCCACAAAATCCGGCGAATCCTGGTAAAATATCGCGATTTAAGGAATGCTTATCCTTCGCTCGAAACATTTGAACTGGCCTTGTACGGAAGTTCGATCAGAACGACCTTCCGGCCAATGTAGGGTATGGTATACTGAACACCGCCTGAAAGGCAGCATTTCTGGCATGTTATACTTAACACCGCCAGATTTGGTGCATAACGATCTTTATAAATCATTATAAATCAGCGAAATTCATCCTGATTTATCCATAAAATCCGGCGAATCCTGGTATATGCACAGATTGTCAACGGTTTAAACCGAGGGCTTCGCCCAAAATCAAGCAACGCGAACCATCATAAAATTCATACCCAAATAAACAAAAAGCTTAGCCACATGAATATGTCTTTCTCTACAAATATAATACGATTGGATTAAATTGTGTTGATTTATAGCGCGAACTGACGTCCATTAGCTATTTCTTTTTCCAGATGGCGTAGTCTGCAGGCATTTCCGGCATATTATCGGGTATTTCTGAAAGGGGTTCACAAGGTTTGAGGGTATGGTGCAGCTGCGCAGGTAATTGTTGGTAAAGCCGGGTACCTTCTGTTTTCCAGGCAAGCATTTCGTCGCTCACGGTTTTGATAATACGTCCGGGGTTGCCTACAACCATGCTGCGCGGCGGAATTTTTTCCCCCGACTTTATAAAGCAGAGGGCGCCCACAATACAGCCTTCCCCCAACTCTACCTCATCCATGATTACGGAATTCATGCCAATGAGGCAATTGGGGCCAATTGTGGCGCCGTGTACCACCGCGCCATGCCCTATGTGTGCGCTTGCATGTAAACGCATGGAAACTCCCGGAAACATGTGGAGTGTGCAATTTTCCTGAATGTTACAACCGTCTTCCAC
>JAGWYI010000677.1 GCA_018969455.1 Bacteroidota bacterium
TACACAACAATGTGCGTTTTTACAGATATTTGTGCCAAACAAAAGCCATATGAATGTAATTATAATTGAAGATGAGGACCAGATTCGGGCGGATATGACAGCGTTTATGCAATTGCAGCCGGGATATCGGGTGCATGCATTTGACTCAATTTCCGCCTTCATCGATTTTTTCAAATCAGACACCAAGGTTGATCTGATTCTTTTGGATGTAATGTTGCATCAAGAGAATTCCCTGCATCATCTGTTTAAAATAAAGCGTCTTGTTCCGGATGCAAAAATATTGATTGTTACGGGCAGCAACGCAGAGGCCTTTTTGTTCAAGGCCATTCAGGAAGGAGCAGATGGATATTACCTGAAGGGGAGCGACATTCATTTGTTGCAGGAAGCCATCCAGCATGTGTTAAAAAACAGCGCTTTTGTTGATCCGGCCATGACACGCCTCTTGTTGAAGCCCTTGAAATCAAGGCCACAGACACAAAGCGCCAGTATACAGCCCGAACTTCAGTACTTTATTCAGAACTACGATTTGAACAAAAGGGAGATAGAAGTGTTAACAGGCCTTTCCGAAGGATTACGCTACAAGGAAATTGCCGACCAATTTCATGTAAGCATAAATACCGTGCGACACTATGTGCTCACTTTATATCGAAAAGCCGGTGTAAATAACCGCAAAGGCTTGCTCAAGAAGTTGAAGGCACTGCGTTGAGGCGGTCCTTCTTACATCTTTTACCTACATAAATATTGCATATTGTGTAAAAATATTGTACAAAATATGCGATATTTTTGCCAAGCCTAATAAAATTTTACCAAATGCTTCATTGCATTATAATCGATGATGATGCCATGACGCAGGCCAATCTGCGTTTTTTGTGCACCAAGCATCCATCGCTGAAACTTGTACAATCTTTCTCTTCGCCCGTAGAGGCATTGCAGTTTTTGGAGAACAATCCGATATCTGTAGATCTTATTTTCCTGGACATCGAAATGCCCGAAATGTCGGGGCTTGACCTGCTGGATTTGTTGAGCAAGCCGCCCATGGTTATCATTGTCACCACCAATCCGATTCACGCATTTGCGGCTTTTGAATACAAAGCGGTTGATTTTTTAAAGAAACCCATCTCAAAAGTTCGGTTTGAACAAGCCGTTCAGAAAGCGATTGTGCAGGATCCGAATAACCGGGAATTTGATCAAAGGGTGGAGGTGATACGGAACACCATCCAGAAACTTGCAGAAGAGAAACGCAACATGATCAGTTTGCTGGCGCATGATTTGCGCAATCCGTTGTTTTCGCTGCAGATAAAAGTGGCCAGTTTGAAGGCACACCGGGTTCAAAACAAATTGGCCGAAGACATTGAACAGGCCATTTATCGCATTCGGCACCTCACTTCCTTGATTTTGCGGTTGCAGGAGGATGAAGCACTTGAAATTTCGAAGATTTCGGCGCCATTTGCCCTGAAGCCCCTGTTGGAAAGTGTTGTCGGGCATTTGAAAACCATAGCCGATTCGCGCAAGGTGCGGATATCCATTCAAAACAATATACCGGATGCGGTGGTACTTGCAGAACCGACCCTGCTCGAACACATCATTGAAAACATTTTATCGAATGCCGTCAAATTTTCGCCAGAGTTTGGGAGGGTAGATATATCAGTCTCCGAACTAAATCCTCAGCAGTTGAAAATCCGCATTTCCGATCATGGTCCGGGCATTTCTTCCCAAAAGCTTGTCAACGTTTTTAATGCTTCGAAACCCGATATGCGTCAGATGGAAAAAGGTTTGGGGATTGGATTGAGTTTGAGCAAACGATTTGCAGAACTCATGCAGATAGCCCTTGAAGTGGAAGATACCTCCATTAAAGGCACTACGATAGCGCTCACGCTCAAGCAACGACCGGCCTGTAATTAGCCGGTGACAACGGAAGGGTACGCCTGATTTCGGAGTAATTTTTGCGCTGGAGGCCTGTTCGTGCTCAATGCCTGTTTGCAAGTACCTCCTCCAGAATGCCATCCCACAGTTTTTTACGGGATTCCAGCGCTAGCGTGGCTGCGGTTTCAGCCTGTTTCCAAAGGGCCTCATCGGTACCGCAAAGCATTTCAGTCATGCGCTGTGCCAGGTGCGCATGGTGTCCGCCGTCAATTTCAATGTGTCGCTCGAGATAATATTCGAATACTTCCACTTTACCGGGGAAATTGGTTTTCAAGCTGCGCACCATTTGAACAAA
>JAGWYI010000678.1 GCA_018969455.1 Bacteroidota bacterium
TAAATTTTGCAAATTTGCTCGAACTCGTCGCGAAAGTGCATCCAGACTTGCGGGTGCGTTTCAGTACCAGCCACCCGAAAGACATGACGGATGAAGTACTGCACACCATGGCCAAATACGAAAACATTTGCAAATACATCCATTTGCCGGTGCAATCGGGTAACAGCCGAATCCTTGAGTTGATGAACCGCACCTACGACCGTGCCTGGTACATTCAGCGCATTGAAGCCATTCGAAGCATCCTTCCGGATTGTGCAGTTTCGAGCGATATAATTGCCGGTTTTTGCAGCGAAACCGAAGAAGAACACCAGGATACCCTTTCCATGATCGAATGGGCCGGCTATTCCATGTCGTACATGTTTTATTATTCCGAGCGCCCGGGTACCTTGGCAGCCCGAAAATACGCCGATGATGTTCCTGAAGATGTGAAAAAACGCCGTCTGCAGGAAATTATTCGGTTGCAAAATACCATTTCCTTGCAACACAACCAAAAAGACATTGGAAAAACCTTTAAGGTATTGATCGAAGGCGATTCCAGAAAATCGGATCAGGATTTTTGTGGCCGTAATTCACAAAATAAAATGGTGGTTTTTCCTAAAAAAGGAAACTTAAAGCCCGGAGATTATACCTGGGTGCAAATACGGGATGCCAGCAGCGCAACTTTGCTGGGTGATATTGTACCCGAAGTTTGATTAAATAAAAGTTAAAACAAAATGACATCCAACCTTTTAGGCTTGTGTTCAATCATGTGTACAACCTTAATTTAACACATCCTGAATTTTAAAGTCATGAAAAACCTCATTTGCATCCTTTTTATGGTCGCTTTTTTTTCTACTGCGACCTGGGCACAAACCTGGATTTGTACGCACATTAACTTTGGTTATGACGCACAACAACAAGTAAAAAACATCACTTCCCAGAATCAAAAAACGGGCATTTCAACATCCACAGAACGCATCAATTTCCTGGACCTTTCCAGTTTGACCATTCGAAAAAACGGTTTATTAACCGAATTAACCGTATATTCTGATCTTGGGCCAAGCAAAGGGAACATCCTGTTGAAGGATTCCCTGGATTTTTACAACACCGTTGCCAGGTATCGTGCTTATCAAGGCGGACTGGTATTCAGTCTTGGAAAGAATTTGATGGCAAAAAATACAGAGAACGATAATTACAGAATGTTGTTCGGAAACCTTTATTTTAATCCATTTTACCGCTTTACCCGACTGTATGATGTAACACGAAGCATAGATGTGCCGGAGGTAAAACGGGTTTTGGGGGTTCATTTAGGTGTGGAGCCACGCTGGATTTCCCCTTTGAGTTCCCGATTTTTGTTGACAATGGGCTTGCGGTGGAATATTCTGGATTTTGGGTATGATCATACCAAAACCAGCAATCCCAATCTTACTCCGAGACAAAACGAGAACAAGGTATTCGATCTCAGCTTGTTTAATGGCATGTTTATCCGGATAGGCATTGGATTAAGAGTGACGAAAGGGCAACACGATCTAAACAAATCATGAGCAATCAATTGCAATCTATAAAAGCCCGTTTCGGGATCGTTGGCGCCTCGCCCTTACTGGATGCGGCCCTGGAAACCGCCACACGGGTTGCGCCCACCGATCTGACTGTACTCATTACGGGTGAAAGCGGTGTAGGCAAGGAGGTTTTTTCTAAGATAATCCATGCCCTGAGCGCACGCAAGCACAACGACTTTATTGCTGTTAACTGTGGGGCTATTCCGGAGGGAACCATCAATTCGGAGTTGTTTGGACATGAGAAGGGTTCTTTTACGGGTGCTGTTGGCGACCGCAAAGGGTATTTTGAAACCGTAAACGGTGGCACAATATTTCTGGATGAAATCGCGGAATTGCCGGTCGACACCCAGGCATTCTTGCTTCGTGTACTGGAATCTGGAGAGTTTATTCGGGTTGGCGCATCAAAGATTCAAAAAACCGATGTTCGGGTAATTGCAGCAACCAATGTTGATTTGCTCGATCGGGTTCAAAAAGGAAAATTCAGGGAGGATCTGTACTACCGATTGAGTACAGTACCCATTAAAGTTCCTGCACTACACGAACGTAGGGAAGACATTCCCCTTCTTTTTCGCAAATTTGCCTATGATTTTGCCGAAAAATACCGCATGGAGCCGGTCAAACTGGACGAACAAACTCAGTTGATATTTCAGAACTATCGCTGGCCCGGAAACAT
>JAGWYI010000679.1 GCA_018969455.1 Bacteroidota bacterium
CATGGCTTATTTTGGATTTTGAATGATGAATTTTAAAGATTTTGTTTCTGCGCTTGAAATCAGCTGCAGCGAATACAGCCCGTTTTTCAATCCTTTTGCATTTAATTGATACAGGCCCTGTTCTACCTTGATGGCCATTCCAGCATAAATCAAGGCGCCGTTGGCATCAATAACATTTACCCGCAAATTGGGCTCACGGTTGTTGTATTTAACCAGCAGCAACTCACCCGATGAGGGGTTGGGATAGATCACCGGGTCCAAATTGGTCGACCCGTCAACTTGTATGTTTGCGCCTGGTGACCGCTCGTTGCAGACGCATCCATTGGGCAAACTGATTTTTTGAACCCGGCTCACAACAACCCCGTCCGAAGAAATGACTATGCATTTGATCCAATATACCGGACAGGAAGGGTGTTGCAACAGGGTTACGGAGGGGCCGCTTCCGAGCAATTGCATGTTTCCGGTATTGAAAATGCCGCTTGTGTTCCAATACCAGGTAATGGTATAAGGGCCATAGCCTGGAAATCCACTTGCGGGAGCACTAATATTGGCGGAATAGACGATGGGTGCATTACAATCCGGAACGCTGATCGTAAAATTTAATTCCGGTTCCTCCAGATACGCCGAAATCATGCAGCCTGTATTTCGAATTTGGCGGGCATTGTTCGACGGGAATTCATTGTTGTCATCAAGTCCGGTCGGATTTCCATCGAATAAAACATCCGGATTGGAGTAATTCAGAAGGTAGATATCGGATAAAAAAGAATAGTCGTATGCCCATCCGTTACTTGCTGTAGTTTCATAAATAACGGAGTTCAGTTTAACCGGATAAGCCATGATGGTATGCCAGGAATTTACATACTGCACGCCGTTGGGAGGAAGGTTATCATTAACAGGCAAATATCTATACCCATGTGCGCAAACAGGGGCAGGGTCGTTTCCTAAATAACGGGGCCAGCTGTGCCGGCATCCAAACAAATGCCCAAGTTCATGGGCGAATACATACCTGGAAATAGTATATGGAACTTCCACAATGCAATAAGAAAGGTCAAAATTTGGGGAAGATGGATTAATTGTTGCTATCCCCAATGTATTTATATTCTCATACCCATGATTTGTCAACAAAACCACTAAATCTGCTGATTGGGAAATTCGGTCATCAAAGGCCCAGGATGGCAATTTATATAAATCTGTTTGATCTGAATTGCCAACCAGTGGGTCATCGAATGGAAATCCCCCCTTTACGATCCACTTAATATGAATTTCCTTGTTTGGAATATCACTGTTAGAAAATGCCATATTATTTACAATCTGGGCAAGTTGCATCAGGGTGTTCACACTTCCGTAATGCTGATCCGCCCAGGTTTTCGCTTCTGGCGTAACAATTACCAACACGGTAATTATCGCCGGGCAGGTATTGTAAGTCGTTGTGTCTTTGCAATTTAAGGGGCCGAGCGGCAAAGAATTATCTTCTCCGGAACCGTTCCCGCATCCCGGAATATTGGTGTTATTTCGCTCTACAAATGCCTGATAAGTATCTGTAATCGGGATCAACTCGTAAAAATGCTGATTAACCTGAATAAACCCGCTGGTGCTGTTGTTCTTGTGTATAAAAGCTGCGTTGCCAGGCATGTTGGTAAGCCTTCCTGCCCATGAAAAACCGCTGGTGTCATCGGAAATCAGCGTTGCTTCTATGTTTACCGTATCCGTTGAGCCTGGAATCACAAATGTTAAAGAGCCATTCGATTGAGCGGTTCTCACATCCTGCGTGGATACCAAACGTACACTTTTGCTGTAGGTGGTATCCTGCAGTACAGCAAACCTGGCAAAATCAGGGCTTGATAATAATCCCGAAGGATTTGAATGAACCGTCATGAACTGTGCGTTTGCTTCACGAAAGGATAAAACGCCTGTCAAGAAAACAAGCAGCAAATTTCCCCAATTGAAGCGTCTTAAATGCGGGGGGGGGGGCAAAAAACTGGATTTTCATAGATTTAAATCTGTTTATAGTTGAATAATGACTTCTCTTAAGGCTTGAAAAAACACAAGCAGGACCCAATCGAAATATCCTGATTAACCAAACCTGGATTATGTAATTTATCAGATTAACAGTAAGAATAAGTGAAACAAATTTAGGGGGAATCCCGCAATATTCAAAATGTATTTTGTGTCCGGCGAGCGATTATGTTCGCAGTACAATTCTT